>JAKMFI010000007.1 GCA_022425505.1 Flavobacteriaceae bacterium
AATATCAAAAAAACCAAAATAGTAGCAACGCTTGGCCCTGCAAGCTCTGATCGGGATACGATTAAACAAATGATGGTTGCTGGGGTAAATGTGTTTAGAATTAACTTTTCTCATGCCGACTTTGATGCGGCGAAACAGCGCATTCAGCTCATTCGAGATCTCAACAAAGAACTTGGGTATAATGTCGGGGTACTCGCCGATCTACAGGGTCCAAAACTTCGGGTCGGTAAAATGAAAGATGGTGTTGTTGTGGAAACGGGAGACCGTGTGGTGTTTACAACCGAAAAAAATGAAGAAGGTACTGCCGACCATGTATATATGAATTATCAATCTTTTCCGAAGGACGTAAAAGCAGGAGAGCGCATCTTGTTGGACGATGGAAAGTTGATTTTTGAAGTGGAGTCAACCGATGGTCAATCAGAGGTTATTGCCTCCGTCGTTCAAGGCGGGCCGCTAAAGTCAAACAAGGGTGTCAACCTCCCCAACACGGAAGTGTCATTGCCTGCCCTGACGGAAAAAGATGTAAAAGATGCTGTTTTTGCCATCGAACAAGAGGTTGATTGGATTGCGCTATCTTTTGTTCGTCATAAAGAGGACTTACTCGATCTCAGAAAACTCATCAAAAAACACGGCTCCAATGATATTCCCATCATTTCAAAAATCGAAAAACCCCAGGCGTTAGACAATATTGATGAAATTATCGATCATAGTAATGGTTTGATGGTTGCTCGTGGCGATCTGGGGGTAGAAGTTCCTGCAGAGCGAGTTCCCTTAATTCAGAAAAACCTGGTGCTCAAGGCAAAGTCGGCTCGAATTCCTGTCATTATCGCCACGCAAATGATGGAGTCTATGATCGACGGTCTTACGCCCTCAAGAGCAGAGGTGAATGATGTTGCAAATTCAGTAATGGATGGGGCTGATGCTGTAATGTTGTCTGGCGAAACTTCTGTCGGAAAATACCCTGTTGAGGTGATTCAAACCATGCGTAAAATTGTGATCAGTGTGGAAAACTCTCCCCTGATTCGGAAATACGATCAAGCACCTCAAAACAAGAACGACCGTTTTATCACCAAGTCCACTTGCTATCACGCGGCTCTCATGGCTACCGAAATTGAAGCGAAAGCCATTTGTACCCTGACAAATAGTGGATACACCGCTTACCAAATCTCTGCTTGGCGTCCAGATTCTTCAATTCTTGTCTTTACTTCAAACAAACGCATCTTGTCACAACTCAATTTGTTGTGGGGGGTTAAGTGCCACTATTATGATCGTTTTGTTTCTACGGACGAAACGGTTCTGGATGTCAATCAAATTGCCAAGGAAAAGGGTTATGTCAAGGCTGGAGATTCTCTTGTTAATCTATTGGCAATGCCCGTTGCCAATAAGGGGATGGTCAACACCTTACGGGTGTCGGTAATTAAAGATTGATTAAAAGGCCAGCTTGAGTTGAGCTTCCACTTTTTTCTTTGTTGAGGGTTTTTTGAAATTACTCAGGGAAATCCCTAGTAATCGAACCGAGTTTTTGAATTTTTCTTGAAACAATAATTCTTTTGCAACCTCCAAAATCACGGCAATATCTGCGGTATAATACGGAACGGTTTTAGACCGGGTCTGGGTGACAAAATCACTGTATTTAATTTTGAGGGTAATCGTCTTTCCGCTTATTTTGGTTTTGAGAAGGCGTTGATCCAATGCGCTTGCAATGTCTTCAAGCCGGGAAACCATAAATATCTCACTGGAAATGTTTTTGTCAAAAGTGCGCTCTGCACCTACTGATTTTGGTTTGCGCTGTGGGCGAACGGGGCTCATATGAATCCCGCGTACGACATCGTAATAAAACTGACCTGATTTGCCAAAGTGTTTTTCTAGGTTCGACAGACTTTGGTTTCGCAAATCTGCCCCTGTATACCATCCTTTTCGATACATTTTCTCTGCCGTTACCTTTCCAACACCGTGAAACTTTCGTACGTCTAAGTCTGATAAAAAGTGGATAACCTCTTCAGGGGGTATGGTTTTTTGACCATTTGGTTTATTGTAATCGCTAGCAACTTTTGCCAAGAACTTGTTGATTGAGATTCCTGCAGAAGCAGTAAGCCCCGTGAGCTCATAGATTTTGGTTCGGATTTCCTCCGCAATCAATGTTGCAGAAGGAATCCCTTTTTTGTTGTTGGTAACATCCAAATAAGCCTCATCAAGCGATAGGGCTTCTACCAAATCTGTGTATTGATAAAAAATGGAATGTACTACCTTGGAAACCTCTTTATATCTGGAAAATCTAGGTTTAACGAAAATCAAGTCGGGACAGAGTCGCCTCGCAACCTCACCTGAAATCGCGCTTCTTATCCCAAATTTTCGCGCTTCATAGCTAGCCGCCGCGACAACCCCGCGCTCCGATCCGCCACCAACCGCAAGGGCCTTGTTTTGGAGTTCTGGATTGTCACGCTGTTCAACAGAAGCATAAAACGCATCCATATCGACATGTATGATTTTTCGGGATTGATCCATTGTCAAATGTAATTATAGATTGCGTTGTAACACAATAGCCAGAAATATATTCCTATTTTTGAGCCATTGTGACAAATCGACAAAAGAAAATCAACGCACTCCTTCAGCAAGACCTTGCAGAAATTCTGCATCTTTTTTTGCGCAAAGAAAACATACAGAATCTCATCGTATCGGTAACCGCTGTTCGTGTAACTCCCGACCTTCAGGTCGCAAAAGTTTATTTGTCTGTGTTCCCGTTTTCTGATGCCAATCAAATTCTGAGTCTGATGGAAGAGCAACGTGGCGCGATTAAAAACCGTCTTGCGGAGCGGATTCGAAACCAGTTGCGCATTGTTCCCAATCTTTTGTTTTTTATTGACGATTCTCTTCAGCAAATCGAAAAAATCGACCGTTCTCTTCAGAACCCTGAAAACCCCTTGAAGTCCTAAGCTTGCTATGTCGTTTTCTCTTTTTGTCGCCCGTAGATATCGGTTGTCATCAACCAAATTCAACACCGTCCGACTCATCAGCCGCTTTGCATCTTTTGTAATCGGTGTTGCTGTTTGTGCTTTTTTTGTGATTCAATCTGTTTTTTCTGGGCTTCATGATTTTGGGCTTTCCTATTCTAGCTC
>JAKMFI010000032.1 GCA_022425505.1 Flavobacteriaceae bacterium
GGCAATCCGTAGTCGATTCGATAGCGCAAAACGACACCATAATCGCAGTTCACATCATCAGAAAGGGAAAAGAAGCAAGAAAGTTTGATGCAGCAGCTACCTTTGAAAACTATTTTCTGGAAAAAGACAAGGTCAAAAACGATAAGCGAGACGCCTTATCAGCATTGGAACAGTCGGCGACATACACAGAGAGTGGTCTGGGTTATGTGATTACCACAGAGGGTGATGGCGAAGCGGTTGCGATTGACAAAACCGTACTGACTCACTATGCCGTTTATTTTGAGGATGGGCGTTTGCTCGACACCAGTATTGAAGACATTGCAAAAGCCTATAAAATGTACAACTCTAAACGTCCCTATCAGCCAATCCCAGCCCGTGTCGACCCCGATGCCGGAATGATTGCTGGCTTTAAGGAGGGATTGCGTCTTTTGTCGGTTGGCGATAAGGCAACACTTTATTTACCATATGAATTGGCATATGGTGCCAACGGAGGACGTGGCATCCCACCTCAAACCAATCTGATTTTTGAGATTGAAGTGATTGGGTTGGAATAAAAATCGTGCTTTGCGCATCTACAGATATTTTGCGATTTCAATCATTCCCCAATGGCTATTGTTACAGTGGATAAAGCGCAACCCGGAAATTGTTGATAAGCTCTACTCACAAGGCGTTTTTGTATGGCTGTCCAAACTCACCCTTCAAGCGACTGCATGGATCCCTTTTTCAGTTGGTGATCTTTTCTATGCGATTGCAATTGCTTACATTCTAAAAAGCATTTGGCATTTTAAGCGTTTGCTTCGTTGGTCAATGCTTATTAAAATTCTCGGCGGCTTTGGTTTTCTATTATTCCTATTCCATTTGCAATGGGGGCTCCACTACCATCAAACAAGTTTGTCCTATCGGGTCAACGCTCCTTCTGACTACTCTTCAGAAAAGTTGGAGTCGTTTACACACCATCTTATTCAGCAAACAAATCAATTCCATGAAAAACTTTCTCAAAATGACTCTATCGCTGTTGAAGTCCCCTACACAACAGACAAAATTTTTGATATCGCAACAAAAACTATTCAAAATCAACATCATTACCCAGTCTCGAATATTAAAAAATCTATATTCAGTTTACCTCTTAGCTACATGGGTTATGGCGGATACATAAATCCCTTTACACTAGAGGCGCAAGTCAATGCCCATCAACCCAAATTGCGATTGCTCACAACTTCTGCTCATGAGATTGCACACCAATTGGGTTATGCAGCAGAAGAGGAAGCAAACTTTATTGCGATTGACGCGGCCCTTCACTCAGAAAATCCATACATGCAATATGCAGGCTACCACTTGGCTTTGGGGTATGCCCTAGCCGATTGTCGAAAGAGAAAAGACATTGATTCCAAAGCGCTTTATCAAGAGCTCCATCCTGGTGTTTTACAACAGTATCAACAAGTGTCAGCATTTTGGCAGAGCTACCAAAACCCCCTTGAACCATTGTTTAAGAAAAGTTATGACACTTACCTCAAAGCAAATAACCAAACCGCAGGAATTAACAGCTACAGCTTTGTTGTTGGTTTATTACTACACAAACATCAAAATGACTAATCCAGGACAACTGGCGCACCTGCAGTATCCATTTCGGCAGAAACAGTTTTGACATCTAAAACAAAGCTATCAATCATTGGCTTGAGCTCGGCAAATAATGTTTTGGCAACTTCAAAACTCTCCATATGCAACGGAGTTGGACCATACGAGTTACCCATCAATCCATTTGCTGCAAAATAAAGTCGATAGGACAGGGTTAGGTTGTCCTTCTCTCCGACTTCAGCTTTGGAAGAACTTCCCTCTAAAAGACGGTTGATTGCGTGCATCGTATCATGTAATGCATGGAGTGTAGACGACAAATCCTCTTGGCTTGTCTCTACAAAATGAAGTGCCTTGAGCAGTGTTTTCAAGTGCTTGCTGGACTTTTTAAATGAATGACTTGCAAGATCAATCTCCATGTCAAGTGCCATGAGTTGATCAATATAGTCTTGTCTGTGATCCGCAAGTGGATTTTCCAAAACATTTTTTCGAATTCGATCAACTTCAAAAGATTGAGGCCCGATGAGTTCAGTGACCTGACCGCCAATTTGTTGATGTAAGCTAACCGTATAAGTACCTGGGGCAACATTCAAACGAAAAGTGTTTAGGGATTCTCGCTTAGAATCGGCATTTGCCACACTGACATAGGGTTGTTTTAAATCCCAAGTCACGCGCTGAATTCCCTTTTTATGAGGTGTGTAGATTCGATCAATCACTTCTCCAGATTCATTTTGAATGACTAAAATCGCTTGCGCTTTGGGTTCCTGTTTTTCGGCATCAAGCGCCTCCCATCCAGGGAATGGAATATCCTCAGTCTTTTTATCTTTTTCCCTTTTTTGACGTGTAGCTTTCATCGACTTGTGCCCATCTTTGAGATAAAAAGTAAACAAAGCACCATAATCTGGATTTTTGGCTGTAAAAAACGATCCCCCCTGACTTGATGTCCCGCCGCGAATCGGATTGTATTGCATTGCCTTTCGTGTTTCAAAAAGCATAGCCGTTTGGTCTACACTTTCCGCTGTGATGTTACGAAGTGGACTGTAATCGTCAAGTACATAAAAACTACGGCCAAAAGTCGCTAAGACAAGGTCATTTTCACGTTTTTGAATGGCAAGGTCGCGGACTGAAATTGTAGGAAGTCCAGTAGAAAATTTATGCCATTGATTTCCTTGATCCAAACTCACATAAACCCCGTACTCTGTTGCCAAGAACAACAGTTTGGGATTGACATGATCCTGTACGATTCTCCATACCAGTGTTCCTTTAGGAATTCCATCGGTTATCGAAGTCCATTTTTTTCCACCATTAGTTGTTTTATACAGATATGGGGCATAATCACCATACTTGTGGTTATCGAGAGCTACATAGGCAACTTGGTCATTGTGAAGGTCAACTTTTATATCATTTACAAATGCGGTTGCAGGTGAGCCGGGTAGCTTATCAACCGTCATTTTTGTCCATGTTTTACCCCCGTCATTCGTATGCTGAATGACACCATCATCAGTACCTGCATACAAAAGGTCAGGGTTTGTAGTTGATTCACTCAATGAGGTAATGGTATTATAGGTTGACATCGCATAAATATCCCAGGGGTTGTCAAAACTTTGCTGACGACCCATAATCGGCAGAGCCAAACGCTCTTCGTCTTTTGTCAGATCTCCAGATATCGGAGACCAGCTATCTCCACGATTATCCGATCTCCAAACACGTTGAGTGCCAAAATACAATCGCTTGGGGTCATGATGACTCACAAGGATTGGTGCATCCCAATTGTAACGCTCATAGGGCTCACCAATTCCACTTTGTGGTTTGATATATATGGCTTCCATTGTGGTTTTATCGATTCGATACAGGTTACCTTGTTGCCACTGTGCATACACAATATCGGGGTTTCCCGGCTCGGTAGCAGGTTGATGACCATCACCACCCAGCAAAACATACCAATCTGAATTTGTGATTCCATTGGTTCGAAAAGTACGAGATGGACCGCCTTGTGTATTGTTGTCTTGTGTACCACCATAAATATTGTAGAATGGAGATGCATCGTCAACTGCAAGCTTGTAAAACTGGGTCAAAGGGAGATTGTTGACAAATTTCCAAGTTTTGGAATCGTCAAACGATTCATAAACCCCTCCGTCAGTTCCAAAGAGAAGGTAATTGGGATCGTCCTTTTTAAAAGTCAATGAGTGATTGTCAGAGTGTTTGTTGGCCTCACTCATGGTATAGAATGTCTTACCACCATCTTCAGAAACCAGTGCTCGGACATTCATCAAATAAATTCGATCAAAATGATGTGGAGAGGCAATCAACTCTTGGTAGTAGTGAGGGCCTGTACCACCTGAAACGGTATCCGACATTTTTGTCCAGCTACCACCACTGTTTGATGAGCGATAAACTGCTCCCTTGCGGCGATCGAGTTCGATTGCGGCGTAAAGCACCTCAGGGTTTATTGGAGAAATTGCCAATCCGATTTTACCCATATTTGATGAGGGTAATCCATTATCTATTTTAAACCAAGTTTCTCCTCCATTAACACTTTTGTAGAGAGAGGTGCCAGGGCCTCCTCCCATGTGGGCAGCGACATTTCTGTGACGTTGCCAACTTGCAAGATAGAGTACGTTTGGATTGGTTGGATCAATAACAAGATCCGTAACCCCTGTCCACTCGTTGATATCGAGCTTATTTATCCATGTTTTACCTCCATCTATGGATTTATACAACCCTCTTTCTCCCCCTGAACTCCATAACGGACCCTGGGAAGCTACCCAAATGGTATTTGAATCGTTGGGATGGACAATAATCTTTGAAATGTGTTCGGACTGTTTTAAGCCCATATCTTGCCAAGATGAACCGCCATCAGTACTGCGAAAAATCCCATGACCGATTCCGACATGTCGACCTCCAACGTTCTCTCCAGTCCCCAGCCAAACAACTGACGAATTGCTCGGGTCAAGGGTGATACAACCTGTTGAGTAAAAGGATTCCTCATCTGTCAATGGAGTCCATGTGGTTCCTGCATTTGTTGTTTTCCAAGTTCCTCCAGAACCGACTGCGACATACCAAATATTTTCGTTTATTGGATCGATGGCAATATCAGCGATACGCCCTGACATAAAAGCAGGACCGACACTACGGAAAGAAAATCCGTTTAAAGCAGATTTGAGTTCAGTTTCTTCTTCATCCGACTGGGCAAATGAAAAGGAAAAAATGAGCATAAAAGATGTGCATACGAGATGAAAAAAAATGTTTTTCATGATTACGACTTTAAGAATTAATCGATTAAAGTACAAAATAATCAAGATAAATTGTGCTTTTCAGATCATAAAATCCGTTAAACCTATCTATTTTTACAACCGAAATGAAAGTCAAACAATCTATCGAGTTAAGTCTGACAGGGATTGCTGCAAAAGGCATGGCAGTTGGTCGAACATCTTCAGGGGTCGTTGTCTTTGTGAAAGATGCTGTTCCGGGTGATGTTGCCATGGTGTATCTCTACAAAAAAAGGAAAAGTTATTTTGAAGGAAGAATGGAGAAACTGATCTCCCCTAGCCCAGATCGAATCTCAGCCAAATGCAGTCATTTTGGGGTTTGCGGGGGTTGCCAGTGGCAACATTTATCCTATCCGAGTCAGCTCGAACACAAACAAGAAGAAGTCCATCAAAATTTTGTAAAAATCGGCTCATTCGATTTTCCAAAATTAGAAAAGATTATCCCCAGTAAATCGCAATTCAATTACCGAAACAAAATGGAGTATAGCTTCTCCAACAGTCGTTGGCTGACCAAAGCAGAGATTGAATCAGGGGAAGTCATAAACCGCAATGCCTTGGGCTTTCATAAACCGCGGATGTGGGACAAAATTGTTCATATTGAAGAATGTCACCTCCAGCAAGAACCAGGAAATGAAATTCGAAATTTTGTCCATCAATATGCAATGGATAACGGAATCTCTTATTTTGACCTGAAACAGAAAACGGGCCAATTGCGGAGCATGATGATTCGCACGGCAACAACTGGACAAATCATGCTCGTCATTCAGTTTTTTGAAGACCAACCTGCACAAAGAAAAGCCTTGTTTGAAGCAATCCTTGCCAATTTTCCGCAAATCAGCTCTCTCCAGTATATTGTCAATCAAAAGGCAAACGATAGTATCTACGATCAAGAGGTGATTTTGCATGCTGGAAGTCCATTTATTGAAGAGGAAATGGAAGGATTTCGCTTTCAGATTACACCCAAATCTTTTTATCAGACCAACTCATTACAGGCTTATGAATTGTACAAAATTACGCGTGACTTTGCAGAGCTTACAGGAAATGAAATCGTTTATGACTTGTATACAGGTTTGGGAACCATCGCTCAGTTTGTCGCTAAAGGAGCAAAACATGTGATTGGTATCGAAGCCATCCCCGAAGCCATTGCTGCTGCAAAAGAAAATACAAAGAGAAACAAATTGTCCAATCTGAGTTTCATTTCTGGAGATATGAAAAAAGTGTTTACCGATGATTTTATCGCTACACATGGAACACCAGATGTTGTGATTACAGACCCCCCTCGTGAAGGGATGCACAAAGATGTTGTTGAGCAATTGATCACAGTTCAGCCACAGCGAATTGTTTATTTGAGTTGTAACTCCTCAACGCAGGCGCGAGATCTAAATTTGTTAACAGACCATTTTGCAATTCAAAAAGTGCAGCCAGTCGATATGTTTCCACACACACAACACGTAGAAAATGTTGTACTTTTAAAGAGAATCCATGCGTAAAATCTGGTTTTTCTTTTTGCTTCTTTTTCTCAACTCCAGTTGTGAGCCAGATGATGTGTGTAGTGAAGCAAACCCATCGACCCCACAACTTGTTTTTCGATTGTACGATTCAAGTCAACCAAATGAATTTAAAGCTGTAGATACCTTGCGGATCATGAATTTGGGCGATCAAACTCCTCTTGAATTTATCAATACCGATTCGATTGTATTTCCTCTTCAAGTCAATGCCATTAAAATAAATGCAGACTTAACTATTTCTGATGGAGTTACAGATCGAATTGAAATTGATTACCAAACTAAAGATGTTTATTTGAGTCGAGCATGTGGGTTTCAAAGCACATTTCAAATCCATACCATTGAAGTTGACCAGCCCGCCAATTGGATAAATTCGATTGAGATTGTAACAAATAAAGTCATCATAGACACCCTAGCCCATGTTAAAATCTATCATTAGCGGTTTACTCCTCTTTATGGTTTGTATTGGCTATGGCCAGGATAGCATTCCCAATTACAACGAGAGATATAGTCTTCGTCTTGGAATTGATATGAGTAAGCCCATTCGTTCTTTTGTGGAAGATCGGTATAAGGGTCTCGAACTCACCGCTGATTACCGACTCACGCACAACCTATATCTCGCAGGGGAAGTTGGAATGGAAGACAAGCGGGTTCTCAGTGAATCCCTTGATTTTCAGACTTCAGGTGAATACCTCAAGCTAGGGTTAGATATCAATTTATATAGAAATTGGCAAGGCATGGAAAATCAACTCTTGACAGGATTCCGGCTGGGTACAAGTACGCACCAGCATCAACTTCATGGCTACGCAATACGACAACTCAATCATTTCTGGCAAGAAGAATTATACAAGCCACTAGACACTGCAGTCGAATTCAACAATCTAAATGCATTTTGGTTTGAAATCTTGGTTGGCGTAAAAGCTGAGCTGCTAACCAATCTGTATATGGGAATCAGTGTACGGATGAATTACTTGATCAACGATAGGGAAGTCGGTAATTTTGACAATCTTTATGTTCCTGGTTTTCATCGCGTTTCAGACGTTAGCCCTTGGGGTGCTGGATTAAACTATACCATGATGTATCAATTTCCCCTGTATCGAAAATAAGAGAATACTCTTGCAATAAGATAAAAGGGTGAAACGATTGCACACTAAAAAAAAATATCTAATTTTGCAGACCCTAGGTTCAACCGCTGACGATGGTCGTGAATGTTGCTCTTAGTTATTTTTAGCTAAATATCATGGAACATCTAGTTCAATATGTTCAAGACGAATTCGTCGAGAAGAAATCCTTTCCTGCGTTTCAAGCAGGTGACACCATCACTGTTTATTATGAAATTCGAGAAGGCGAAAAAGTAAGAACCCAGTTCTTTAAAGGGGTTGTAATCCAAATAAAAGGTACTGGTAGCACCAAAACCTTTACAATCCGTAAGATTTCTGGTACTGTTGGGGTTGAGCGAATTTTTCCTTTCAACCTCCCAACCATTCAAAAAATCGAGGTCAATAATCGTGGTAAAGTACGTCGTTCTCGTATTTTCTACTTCCGTGAATTGCGTGGAAAGAAAGCGCGAATCAAGGAAAGAAAGAATTAACAATTCTCATTTCACAAATACCTCCTTTTTTGGAGATTTTTTTTTGATTTCCTATTTTTTCAGGGCATTAGTTCGGATCGTTTAAAGAAAACGAATTCTATCGTAAAGGCCTATGTCTTTTGACTGTCGCGTTGTATATTTGCGCCACCAAAAATAAAATCATGTCCAAAATTAAAGTTGCAAACCCTGTCGTTGAGATCAACGGAGATGAAATGACAAGAATCATTTGGAAGTTCATCAAAGACCAATTGATACTACCCTACCTCGATGTTGAGCTTTTATACTACGACTTGGGTCTTGAGAGCCGAGATGCAACAGATGATCAGATTACGATTGACGCTGCCAATGCAATTAACAAGTATAAAGTTGGCATTAAATGTGCCACCATTACCCCCGATGAAAATCGTGTAGAAGAATTCGGCTTAAAGAAAATGTGGCGTTCCCCAAACGGAACGATTCGCAATATCGTAGGGGGAACTGTATTTCGTGAGCCCATTATCATGAAAAATGTTCCGCGGTATGTACAAGGTTGGACAAAGCCCATTTGTATTGGACGTCATGCTTTTGG
>JAKMFI010000110.1 GCA_022425505.1 Flavobacteriaceae bacterium
AATTCTAAGATGTCGGGTTCATCATCAACAAGTAAGATCTTAATATTTTTTTTATTCATGTTTTGCCAAAACTCAAATGTATAAAAATTATGATTGAATCAAGTGGTCAAACATTAGCTTAATGTTAATAATGTAACTTTGAGATCGATTTATGAATAAGCTATCGTTTTACGAATCTTCGATTGGTTTTTACGCGCAGGCAATCAATTGCTACGAGGAACAGTTTACCCGCAATCCGATCTATCGTTCGTTTTGTGACCTCACGCATCGTCATCCTAGCGATTGCGAATCGCTAGTTCAAATTCCATTTTTGCCAATTTCTTTTTTTAAAACACACAAGGTTCTTACAGGAACTCCGCACTGCTCCCCTATTTTTGAAAGCAGTGGAACGGGAGGGGCGACAAGTTCACATCACATAGCAGATATTCAAATCTATGAACAGAGTTTTATCCATTGCTTTGAGTTGTTTTACGGAAATCCCAAGCAGTTTGCAATCATTGGTTTACTGCCAGGGTATTTAGAAAAACCCAATTCATCTTTGGTCTTTATGATGCAAAAATTGATCGAATTATCCGATTGCGCAGACAGTGGTTTTTATCTTGATGACCACCAAAAGTTGCATGAAGTGTTGAAACGGCGTGAGCGCAATCACAAAAAAACCTTTCTGCTGGGTGTGAGTTTTGCTTTATTGGATTTTGCAGAGCAATTTCCCACTTCTCTGTCTCATACGATTGTCATGGAAACAGGAGGTATGAAGGGGCGTCGAAAAGAGATGGTTCGTGACGAACTACACGCCCACCTTCAGCGCAATCTAGGTATTAAAGACATTCAATCAGAATATGGGATGACAGAACTTCTATCGCAGGCCTATGCCAAAACGGATGGCAGATTTCACTGCCCGCCTTGGATGAAGGTCTTTGTTCGCCATCCAAACAACCCCATGGGCGTACAAGAGCATGGAACTGGCTGCTTGAATATTATTGACCTTGCCAACAAAAATTCCTGTGCATTTATCGCCACCGATGACTTGGCAAAAGTGTATCCCGATGGGTCTTTTGAGGTTCTGGGAAGGGTAGATAGTAGTGATGTCCGTGGATGCAACCTAATGGTTAGTTAAACACCACTAAAAAATAGTTCTTTTTTCCTCTCTGGAGCAGCAAATAACGATCGCAAATCAAATCGGTAGGTTGCGCAGTAAAAGATTCCTTTATTTTTTCCTTATTCACCGAAATCGAATTTTCTTTGAGTGCACGTCTGGCTTCACCGTTGGAAGACAAAAACCCTGTTGATGACGCAAGTAAATCAATCGCTGTGATTCCCTCTGTTAGTGTTGACTTGGGCAAGCTGGCTTGCGGAACACCCTCAAAAACATCCAAAAAGGTTGTTTCATCGAGTTGCTTTAAAGCCGATGAAGTTGCCTTTCCAAAAAGGATTTCCGAAGCCTGAACCGCCAAAACTCTTTCTTCTTCGAAGTGTACCATACGAGTCACTTCGTCTGCAAGGGTTCTTTGAAGTTGGCGCAGATGTGGCGCTTCTTTGTGTTGTGCAATCAAATCGGTAATAGTCTTTTGATCCAAAAAGGTAAAGATTTTGATATAGCGTTCTGCATCTTCATCAGAGGTATTAAGCCAGTATTGGTAGAACTTATAAGGTGAGGTTTTGGTCTTATCCAACCAGACGTTCCCACCCTCTGTTTTTCCAAATTTGGTTCCGTCGGCCTTCGTGATTAAAGGGCAAGTAAGGGCGTAGGCTTTGCCTCCCGCCTTTCGACGTACTAGCTCTGTGCCTGTGGTGATATTTCCCCATTGGTCACTGCCCCCCATTTGTAACAAGCAGTTGTGATGCTCATAGAGATGGAGAAAATCATAACCCTGTATCAGCTGATAACTAAACTCGGTAAATGACATGCCCTCTTTTGCATCGCTACCCAAGCGCTTTTTGACCGAATCTTTGGCCATCATATAATTGACTGTCAAATGCTTTCCGATATCTCGTGCGAAGTCAATCAAAGAAAAACTTGACATCCAATCGTAATTGTTGACCAATTTGGCAGCATTGGGAGAGCTTTCTGTAAAATCCAAAAACTGACTAAGCTGACGTTCAATCCCATTGATATTTTTTTCAAGGGTTACTTGATCCAGCAAGTTTCGCTCATGTGATTTTCCTGATGGGTCCCCAATCATACCCGTCGCACCGCCAATCAATGCAATCGGATTGTGTCCTGCCCGTTGAAAATGCATCAATATCATAATCTGCACCAAACTCCCAATATGCAAAGAGTCGGAAGTGGGATCAAAACCAATGTAGCCAGAGGCTGGCTTTTCGTTTAATACCTTTTCCGTATCTGGCATGATATCATGTATCATCCCTCTCCACGCTAATTCTGCTACAAAATTCTTTGCCATTTGTTTTCTCTTACACAAATATAAGACCTAGTTGATGATCTAAAAAAGGATCCCCTATTTGGTGATATTTTTTCTCTGTTTTGGTTTAATGTCTATCGAATCGATCTTAAGCATCTTATTCTCGCTCTCTTCCATATTTTTTTCAAATTCTTCAAGTTTTGTCTTTGCCATACTGACAATACGCAAGTATGCTTTCGGCTGTTTGGCGTAGTAGGCATTACTGCTTGTAAACTGTGTGCTATCAATATTGTGAAACTGATAAAAAGAATCTGCATCCAAAACAATTCTCTCCTTTTGGTCTTTGGGAACAAATCCTTTAGCAGCATCCAAAACAGCAAGCTCAAAAATCAAATCAGCCATTTTCTCTTCCCCAATCAAATTTTCGGGTGGGACTTCCTCCACCTGCGCACAGGACGATAGTATCAATAACGCCAAAAGGATTGCTTTTTTCATCTGGTAAATGCTACCGGCATTGCCGCTTTTTGATTCGAAAATTTACCTTGGTCATACACCAAAGCCCCATTGATAATTGTATGGGTCACCTGTGATCGAAAGCTTTGCCCCTCTAGCGGAGACCACCCACATTTGTAAAGGATATTGTCTTTAGAAACCGTGTATGGCGCATCCATATCCACAAGAACCAAGTCGGCATAATACCCTTCTCGTACAAACCCCCGCCGATCGATTTCAAATAACTTTGCGGGATTGTGTGCCATTTTTTGGACAATCTTCTCGATTGATATTTTTCCTTGCAAATGACATTCCAACAGCACAGACAAAGCGTGCTGTACCATCGGCCCTCCAGAGGGTGCTTTGGGGTAGGGATTCATTTTTTCATCTATGGTGTGGGGGGCGTGGTCGGTGGCGATAATATCGATACGATCATCGTTGAGCGCCTCCCAAAGTCCCGCACGATCTTGCGCGGTTTTTACCGCTGGATTCCACTTGATCAAACTCCCCTTATCGGCATAATCCGCATCGGAGAACCAAAGGTGATGAATACAAACTTCTGAAGTGATTGTTTTGGATTCCACACCAGGGTCACTTTCAAATAGCGCTGTTTCTTTGGCCGTTGACAAGTGAAACACATGCAGTCTTGCTCCTGTTTCTTTGGCCAGTGCGACTGCGGTAGAGGATGATTGGTAACATGCCTCCTCCGATCGAATCTGTGGATGACAGGACATGGGAATCTCTTCTCCGTATTTCTCAGTGAAAGTCGCCATGTTCTGCCGTATTGTTTGCTCATCTTCGCAGTGAACAGAAATCGGAAGCTTGGTGTTTGAAAAAATATTGCGGAGCACCTCGGGGTTGTCAACCAGCATATTGCCAGTTGAAGAGCCCAGAAAAAGTTTAATCCCCGGAACACGGCATGGATCAACAGCCAGTACTTCGTTGAGGTTGTCGTTGGTGCCGCCAAACTTAAATCCATAATTGGCCCAAGAACTGTGTTTTGCAATTTTGATTTTGTTTTCAAATTCCGCCCAAGTGGTGGTTTGTGGGTTGGTATTGGGCATTTCAAAAAAGGTCGTAATCCCTCCAGCTACCGCAGCACGACTTTCGGTCTCTATGGACCCCTTGTGGGTTAGGCCTGGCTCACGAAAATGGACTTGATCATCAATCAGTCCTGGTAGGAGTATCTTCCCCTCGGCATGGATTTCGATATCCGCGCTTGACTCGATATGTGGGGCGATCTCTGCGATAAACGAGCCTTCAACCAAAATATCAAGGGGTTTGATTTGTCCCTCATTGACCACTTTGGCTTGTCGAATTAAGAGCGTTTGTTTATTTGGCATACCAACTTTTTATTTTCATCAAAATTATACCAAAAATGGCTTCGCTGATAATCGAACGGTTCATTTTTGAAGTGCCACGAGCACGATCGGAAAACACGATTGGGATTTCGGTCAGTCGAAAACCCTTGACCCATGCTTTAAATTTCATTTCAATCTGAAAGGCATAACCCGTAAACCGAATACTTTCTTCAATCATCGCTTGAATCACTTCCTTTTTATAACCCACAAAACCAGCTGTCGTGTCTTTTACTGGCATTCTTGTAATTAAACGAACATACAAAGACGCGAAATAGGATAATAAAATTCGAGATAAAGGCCAGTTGACAACCTGAATCCCGCGTACATACCGAGAACCCACCACAACATCTGCATCTTTGTTTTGTAGTGTCTCTTGCAATTTGAGCAAATCGTAGGGATCATGTGAAAAATCAGCATCCATTTCAAAAATAAAATCGTAATCACGATCCAATGCCCATTGAAAGGCCTCCATATAGGCAGGACCCAAGCCCTCCTTGTTGGGTCGTTTGAGAAGGTGTAAACAACCCTGAAATTTTGGTTGTAGTGCCTCGACGAATCCAGCCGTTCCATCAGGTGAGTTGTCATCCACAACCAGCATGTCGAAAGGGCGCTCTAGACCCATGACGACAGGAACTAACTCCTCGATATTTTCGGCCTCATTGAAGGTCGGAACAATAACTAGATTTTTCTTCATGATACTCTCGATACAAAAGTAGGGAATTCGACGGTCTTGTTCCCCTGCCATTGTTTACTTTTGTACTGTGAACGAAATTGCTTTATTACGACTCACTTCTGATGACTCGACCGGGATGTGGTATTGCCTGTTGCTCTTGTCTATTTTACTGCTTATCAAGTTCAGCGACCAACGTTTATTTTTTTCCATCACACGAATCGGTCACACGGATATTCCGTCCACCAAAAAAATTGATGCGCCGTCCGAAAATGTCAAAATTGAAGATGTTATGGCCTTTGTGTTTCGTGGGCTGGCATTTGGGTATTTTACTTTCACACTATTGGCGCAATGGGAGCTCATCGATGTATCCACTACCCCTATCTATATGGTTATTGGCGTATGGCTTGGCTACACCCTAATTAAGTTTATACTTGAAATGATGATTGGATTGTTTTGGCGGTCGAGGCGCTTGCTTCTTGAAGTGGTTGTACGAAGAGGTCTGCTCAAAACCAAGGCAGCATTTTTGTTGTTGATTTTTATCTTAATCTCTCAGTATCCGCCCATAAACAATGTCATTTACTGGACCATTTCGGGGGGTATATATCTCGTGTATTACATCATTGGGTATCTCTTCTTTACGAACCCCTATCTGCAATTGATACGGAAAAAGATAGTGCTATTTATTTTATATATTTGCACCCTCGAAATCGGACCCCTTTGGGTTTTGTTCGAGCTCATCAACCAAACCAACGCATAATACGTTTCTATGAAAGTAAAAACGATACTTGTTTCACAGCCTGAGCCAGCGATTGAAAATTCGCCTTATAATCAACTTGTAGAAAAGCGAAAAGTTGCGATTGATTTTAGACCCTTTATCCATGTAGAGGGTGTTCCAGCCCGAGAAGTGCGCAAGCAAAAAATTGACCTCACTGCGTTTTCTGCGATTATATTGACAAG
>JAKMFI010000139.1 GCA_022425505.1 Flavobacteriaceae bacterium
TTGGTTCGGACGGCTTTGGGTTTAGTCCTACTGCTACTGGCTCTTATGAGAAGGTTCCCCAAACGGGTTCAGTCTTGATTGAGGATGATGTTGAAATTGGGGCCAACACAACGATCGATCGGGCAACGCTCGGGCAAACCATCATTCGAAAAGGGGTAAAACTTGACAATTTGATTCAAATCGCCCACAATGTTGAAATTGGATCGCATACCGTTATTGCAGCGCAATCGGGTGTTGCTGGGTCTACCAAAATTGGAAGTCATTGTGTGATTGGTGGGCAAGCCGGTATTGCAGGTCACCTCAAAATTGGTGACCGCGTTCAAATCCAGGGCAAAACAGGCGTACTTCGTAACCTGAAAGATGGTGAGAAGGTGATGGGCTATCCTGCAATGGACTATCTATCCTACAACAAATCTTACGTTCACTTCAAAAATCTACCGAAGCATATCGAAACGCTTCATAAACTCCAAAAAAACCAATCTGAAAATGGCTAAACAAACTACGATTACAAATGCGATTACTCTCAAAGGGGTAGGGATACATACTGGAGAAGAGGTCACGATGACCTTTAAGCCAGCCCCAGCCAATCATGGCTATGCTTTTCAACGTATCGATCTGGAAGGCAGCCCGATTATCGAGGCCCTTGCTCAGCATGTTGCAGACACCAAACGAGGAACAAGTCTCCAAAAAAACGGCGTGACCATCCAAACCAGTGAGCATGTCTTAGCAGCCCTTGTTGGCTGCGAAGTTGACAATGTACTCATTGAGCTAAACGCTTCTGAACCTCCGATTATGGATGGCTCTTCCAAATTTTTTGTCGAAGCAATCGACAAAGTTGGTGTCAAAGCACTTGATGCAGAACGTGAGGAGTATGTCGTCAAAGAGAA
The DNA here is from genome assembly GCA_022425505.1 of Flavobacteriaceae bacterium. GTDB lineage: Bacteria > Bacteroidota > Bacteroidia > Flavobacteriales > Flavobacteriaceae > UBA724. Next base: position 888 of record JAKMFI010000139.1, read on the forward strand.
TATCACCTACACTTGTGATGAATCGGGAAGTGAAATTACCTTATTGCCCGCTGATCAGTATGAAGTTACGACGATGGTGGATTTTGGCACAAAAGTTCTTGGTACCCAAAATGCAAATCTTAAAAAACTCAGCCAATTCAAAAAAGAGTTTGCCGATGCGCGCACATTCAGCTTTCTTCATGAACTTGAAAACCTCTTGGAAAGTGGTCTTATCAAAGGTGGAGACCTCAACAATGCCATTGTTTATGTTGATAAAGAATTATCCGAAGAAACTATGGATCGTTTGCGTAAAGCATTTAATAAAAAATCGATTTCTGTAAAACCCAATGGGATTTTAGACAATCTTACCCTTCATTATCCCAATGAGGCAGCGCGTCACAAGCTATTAGATGTGATTGGAGATTTGGCATTGATTGGAACTCGAATTCGCGGAAAGGTCATCGCTTCAAAACCTGGTCATGCAATCAACACACAGTTTGCCAAAAAAATGGCCAAATTCATCAAGGAAGAGAAGAGAAATCATGTTCCCAATTATGACTTAAATTCTGAGCCAGCTCTTGATGTGAATCAGATTATGGACATTTTACCTCACCGACCTCCTTTCCTGTTGGTCGATAAAATCCTTGAGATCAGTAATAAACATGTCATAGGTGTTAAAAGTGTAACCATGAACGAACCCTTTTTTCAGGGTCATTTTCCAGGTCAACCTGTGATGCCAGGTGTTCTTCAAATTGAGGCGATGGCACAAGCTGGTGGGGTATTGGTTCTCAACTCCGTTCCTGACCCTGAAAACTATCTCACTTTTTTTATGAAAATTGAGAATGCCAAGTTTAAGCACCCTGTAGTTCCTGGCGACACGCTTGTCTTTAAATTGGAACTCCTTTCTCCTATCAGAAGGGGAATCTGCCATATGCAGGCCTATGCATATAGTCGAGGTCGATTGACCACCGAAGCAGAGATGATGGCACAAATTGTCAAGAAAAATCAAGTTAAAATATGAATCAACCCCTTGCATACGTCCACCCGAGAGCCGTAATTGCCAAAAATGTCGTCATTGAACCCTTTACCACCATTGATAAAAACGTTGTGATTGGAGAAGGAACTTGGATTGGATCAAACGTTACGATTATGGAAGGTGCGCGGATTGGGAAAAATTGTTCGATTTTTTCTGGTTCTGTAATTTCCGCTGTACCACAAGATTTAAAGTTTAATGGTGAAGATTCAACAGCCGAAATAGGAGACAATACTACCATTCGGGAATGTGTAACCATCAATAGAGGTACTTCTTCAAGGGGCAAAACAATCATTGGAGAAAATTGTTTGATCATGGCCTATTCTCACATTGCTCACGATTGCATTGTTGGTAACCATTGTATTTTTTCCAACAATAGCACACTGGCTGGCCATATTAATGTTGGTAATCATGTGATTTTGGCAGGGATGACAGCTGTACATCAGTTCTGTTCTGTGGGAAGCCACTCTTTTATCGCTGGTGGGTCTTTGGTTCGAAAAGATGTTCCGCCTTTTGTCAAAGCCGCACGTGAACCCATCTCCTATGTGGGGATCAACTCCGTAGGACTTCGTCGTCGTGGTTTTACAAGTGAAAAAATTAGAGAGATTCAAAATATTTATCGAATCCTCTATCAAAAAAGTTACAACAATACCCAAGCGGTGGAAATTATCGAAGCAGAAATGGAAGTTTCATCTGAAAGAGATGAGATTTTGCAGTTTATTCGGGATTCACAGCGTGGGATTATGAAAGGATATTCCAAAACATCATAACGCATGGCATCAACTTCTGACATTCGCAAAGGACTTTGCATTCGCTACAACAATGATATTTTTAAAATCATAGAATTTTTACATGTCAAACCCGGAAAAGGCCCTGCCTTTGTTCGAACAAAACTCAAAAGTGTTACCAGTGGAAAAGTGATTGACAATACCTTTTCAGCAGGTCATAAAATCGATGATGTTCGTGTTGAAACCCGCAAATTTCAGTTTTTATATAATGATAGTGAGACGTACCATTTTATGAATACCGATGATTACAATCAAATCGAACTTCAAAAAAGCATATTAGAAGCTCCAGAACTTCTAAAGGAAGGGGAGCTTGTCACTGTGATGACCAATTCGGATGACGGGATTCCATTATCTGTTGATATGCCCGCCAGTGTGATATTAGAGGTTACACACAGTGAGCCCGGCGTGAAGGGGAATACCGCAACCAATGCGACCAAGCCCGCTACATTGGAAACTGGCGCAAAAATTAATGTCCCTTTGTTTATCAATGAAGGAGACAAGATCAAAGTAGATACCGAAAAATCAACCTATATCGAACGAATTAAGGAATAACTATGAGCGTACTCGTCAATAAAGACTCGAAAATTATCGTACAAGGATTTACAGGGAGCGAAGGAAGCTTTCACGCCGAACAAATGATTGCCTATGGCACGCAGGTTGTTGGTGGAGTTACGCCTGGGAAAGGTGGACAAACCCATTTGGATAAACCTGTATTCAACACGGTCAAAGATGCTGTTGATGCCGTTGGTGCAGATACATCCATCATATTTGTCCCCCCTGCTTTTGCAGCAGATGCCATCATGGAAGCCGCAGATGCTGGCATTCAGGTCATTGTAACCATCACAGAGGGAATTCCTGTCGCTGATATGGTTAAAGCATCTTCTTATGTCAAAGAACGCAATGCACGCCTTGTCGGACCCAATTGTCCTGGGGTAATTACTCCGGAAGAGGCTAAGGTTGGTATAATGCCCGGCTTTGTATTTAAGAAAGGAAATGTAGGCATCGTGTCCAAATCGGGAACCCTGACCTATGAAGCAGCTGATCAAGTTGTGAAAGAAGGCCTTGGGATTACGACTGCAATCGGGATTGGCGGAGACCCCATCATTGGAACAACAACCAAAGAGGCCGTTGAACTACTGATGAATGACGAGGAAACAGAATGTATTGTTATGATTGGCGAAATCGGCGGACAACTCGAAGCCGATGCAGCTCGTTGGGTACATGAACAAGGCAATCCAAAGCCAGTTGTTGGGTTTATCGCAGGAGAAACTGCTCCTAAAGGCCGAACTATGGGTCATGCAGGTGCGATTGTTGGTGGGGCAGAGGACACTGCAGAAGCCAAAAAGCAAATCATGTCAGAATGTGGGATTCACGTTGTGGACTCTCCAGCTGAAATCGGAAAAAAAGTAGCTCAAA
>JAKMFI010000141.1 GCA_022425505.1 Flavobacteriaceae bacterium
CGCAATTGAATTTTTGAATAGGTTTTGAATTTCGATTTAAGTCGTTGACTTACAATCATACTAATTGCAGCAAAAACAATGGCGATAAGATAAAATTCTCCTCCAATACCATAATAATAGCCCATAATTTTTTTTGTGAATATACTACAAAAATGTTGCCAAGGAAAGCAGACTGTCAAGACGGCATTTTGTTCCGTCAAAACGCTATTTTTATTGTTTCCCTTTAATAATAAACACCAAAATCGTCCCAACTAAGGTTGCAGTTACCACATTGGCCAATATTATTGATAAGCTATCAATAAGAATACCATAAACCAACCATAGGAGTATGCCCGTAAACATAATGGAATACATACGCAATGACAAGCCCTTGGTCTGTTTGGTTTTCCAAACCTTCATGACCTGAGGGACAAAGGCAAAGGTGGTGCAAACAGCTGCAATGAGTCCGATGATTTCATTTTGGTCGATCATCCACAAACGATATTCACGATTTTACTGGGGACAACGATCACTTTTCGAATGGTCTTTCCGTCGAGATATTGAGCTGTTCGCTCATCGGTCAGTGCGGCTTGTTCAACCTCCTCTTTGGTGGCCTCTGCATCAAGATCAAGGGTGAAGCGCATTTTACCATTAAAGCTAATCGGGTAGGTAATTTGCGTCTCTTTGAGATGTATGGGATCAGCAATGGGATATGGTTCGTTTGAAAGCGATGGGGTGTGCCCTAATTTTTCCCATAATTCTTCGCAAATATGTGGTGCAAAGGGTGCTAATAAGACCGTTAAAGGTTTCAAAATAGCTCGATGATTACATTTGGAAGCTGTGAGCTCATTCACACAAATCATAAAGGCACTGACTGCGGTATTGAGTGAAAATTGTTCAATATCATGTGTGACTTTTTCAATGGTCGCATGCAGTGATTTTAGCATTCCGGACGATGGCGATTCATCTGAAACTGAAAACTGTTCGTTTTCGTGAAATAGTCTCCAAAACTTATTTAGAAATCCATGCACTCCCGAAATCCCAGCGGTATTCCACGGTTTTGCCTGATCGATTGGTCCCAAAAAGAGTTCATACATTCGAAGTGTGTCCGCACCATACTGATCACAGATATCATCGGGGTTCACAACATTGTATTTAGACTTGGACATTTTTTCGATTTCTCGCTTGGCAATGAGCTGCCCATCTTCCAGTTCAAATGTTGCTTCCCCAAACTCGGGTCGCCAGTTGTGGAGCTCATCATGAGAAACTACATTATTGGCATCTACATAGGCCACATCCACATGAATGGGTTCTACATTTTGGCCTTGAATCAATCCTACTGACAAATAGGTTTGTGTACCTGTTTTGCGATAAATAAAAGCACTCTCGCCCAAAATCATCCCTTGGTTCACGAGCTTTTGGGCATATTCATCTACAGGGACATATCCGAGATCAAAAAGGACTTTTTGCCAAAAACGAGAGTAAAGTAAATGCCCCGTTGCATGTTCGCTCCCCCCAATATATAAATCAACCATAGCCCAATAATCGAGTTTGTCTTTTTGTACAAATTCGTTCTGGTTCTTGGGGTCCATATAGCGGTTAAAATACCATGAGCTGCCTGCCCAACCCGGCATGGTGTTCAGTTCCAAAGGGAAAACCTCTTTGTTGTCGATCAAATCAACAGAGACCGATTTTTCATCAGCTTCGTGCCAAGCCCATTCTGTGGCATTCCCTAAAGGTGGATCTCCCGTTTCGGTAGGTAGATATTTTTCAACCTGTGGCAAGGTGAGCGGTAAGCAGTGTTCTGGGATAAGATGTGGAATTCCGTTTTTGAAATACACAGGAATTGGCTCTCCCCAATAGCGTTGACGACTAAAGACCGCATCACGTAAACGGTACTGAATTTTCGACTTTCCTGATCCAATTTTTTCTAGATAATCAATCGCTGTTTGCTTAGCTTCAGCAACCGTAAGCCCGCTTAGGAAATCTGAATTCGCAATACGCGTTTTCACTTTTTCCGCGTGAGCCGCATTTGAAATATCTACATCGGCAAAAATGTTGGTAATGGGAATATCAAAGTGCTTGGCGAATTCAAAATCGCGCTGATCTCCACATGGCACGGCCATCACTGCGCCAGTACCATAGCCCGCAAGCACGTAGTCCCCGATCCAAATGGGAACTTTATCTCCGCTCAGCGGATGAATCGCATACGCTCCTGTAAACACACCTGTGATGTTTTTTACATCCGACATCCTATCTCTCTCGGATCGGTTGGCACTTTGTTCTACATAGCGATTAACCATATCGCTCTGCTCGTCAGTGGTAATCATATCCACCAATGCGTGTTCGGGTGCTAACGTAATAAAGGTAACTCCAAATAAGGTGTCGGGGCGCGTGGTAAAGACTTCTATCTCTGCATCGTGGTTGGAAACTTGAAAACAAACAGTCGCTCCTACAGAACGCCCAATCCAGTTGCGCTGCATTTCCTTGAGGGGTTCTGGCCAATCAATGCTGTCGAGACCTTTGAGTAAGCGATCAGCATAGGACGAGATTCGCATCATCCATTGCGTCATTTTCTTTCGCTCTACTGCATATCCTCCTCGCTCTGAAACCCCGTTGATAACCTCGTCATTGGCCAGTACAGTCCCTAGTTGTGGACACCAATTGACTTCGGACTCGGCCAAATAGGTCATGCGGTATTGTAGCAAATGGGTTTGTTGTTCATCGTTAGACAATGCATTCCATTCGTGAGCAGTGAGTGAGGGCGTGTTTTCATCACAGTGCGCATCAAGGTTTTTGGAACCATGCTGACTCAGGAGGTAAATAAGCTCATCAATGGGTTTGGCTTGGTCTGCCTTGGTGTCATACCAGGCGTTAAAAAGCTGCATAAAAATCCATTGTGTCCAGCGATAATACGAAGGGTCTGAGGTTCGAAATTCTCTACTCCAGTCAAAAGAAAACCCGATTCGATCGAGTTGTTCTCTATAGCGATTGATATTGGTTTCTGTCGTTTT
>JAKMFI010000004.1 GCA_022425505.1 Flavobacteriaceae bacterium
AAAAAACCGATATAGATGGTTTGGAAAGCACGACGCCTGTCCGTTACTAACTCATGATCGATTTGTTCAAGAATAAATCTGTTGAGTCTTTCTATTTTACTATATTGCAGTTCAATATCCCAAATTGTTCACCTAATTCAAATTAATTCATATTCACTTCCCCATGAAAAAACTAGCATTATACTGGCAAATTCTCATCGCTTTCGCACTGTCCGTTCTGTACGGACTTTTTTTTGGAGAGCACATTTATCTTGTTGCATGGATGGGTGATGTCTTTATCAAAGCCCTAAAGATGATTATCATTCCACTCATTTTCACTTCCATTATCTCAGGAATTGCAAATGTTGGCAGTGGAGATAATCTAGGAAGGTTGGGTTTCAAAACGATTGCTTACTATCTGAGTACAAGTACAGCAGCCTTATTTACGGGTTTGATCATTGTAAACCTCTTTAAACCTGGTGTTGGTGCCGACTTGGGCTTTGCCAATCAAGTAGAAGGACTTGGCGTTGCAAAAGAGTCTTTTGGAAGTACCCTAATGAATATTGTTCCGGACAATCTTTTTGTTGCCATGGTAGAAAACCAGATGTTATCAATCATCTTTTTTGCCATATTGATGGGTTTTTTCATCACTAAAACAAAAGAAAAAAGTCAAAAAATATTACTTGGATTTTTTAATTCCTTATTTGAATTGATCATGAAAATCACCTTATTTGTGATTCGGTTTACGCCATATGGAATCTTTGGAATCGTTGCCAAGCAAATTGCCGAAAACAACGATTTAGGGGAACTCTTTTCTCGTCTAGGTCTGTTTATGCTAGTTGTTATTCTTGCGCTATTTATCCATGGCTTTATAGTATTGCCTCTCGTGTTAAAAGCCATTTGTCGAGTCAGTCCAATAAAACATTTTAATGCAATGCGTACTCCATTAATAACTGCTTTTTCAACTTCGTCAAGTAATGCCACTTTGCCACTCACGATGAATGCAGTAAAGAAAAACAGTGGGGTTTCTACAAAAATCTCAAGTTTCACCCTACCACTAGGAGCTACAGTCAATATGGATGGAACAGCGTTATATGAACTCGTAGCAGCCATGTTTATCGCACAAGCCTACGGAATAGAATTGACATTTACTGAGCAAATTATCGGCATCCTCACCGGACTTTTGGCTTCTATTGGAGCCGCTGGAATTCCGATGGCAGGACTTGTGATGATTTCTGTTGTTCTTTCTGCTATGGGGCTTCCTTTAGAGGGAGTCGGCCTGATTCTCGCTGTGGATCGAATACTGGATATGTTCCGCACAACAGTAAATGTATGGAGCGATAGTTGTGGTGCAGTGATTATTGCAAAGTCCGAAGGAGAAAAGCTAAAGGTATAGCAAGGCGCCTTTAATCAAGTTAAAATTAAACGGAGTCTAGATGTCATTTAAGTCCCCAACAATTGAGTTTGTACGTGCAATCAGAAAATAATCTGCAAGTACAAGTGAGGCCATTGCCTCGACTATGGGAACCGCACGAGGAACCACACAAGGATCATGGCGACCTTTTCCTTCAATAGTAATCTCTTTTCCAGATTTGTCAATTGTATTTTGATCCTGCATGATGGTTGCAACTGGCTTAAAGGCAACGTTGAAATAGACATCCATTCCATTGCTGATCCCGCCTTGAACACCACCAGAATAGTTTGTCTTTGTCGTGCCATCTGTATTAAAAAGATCATTGTGTTGACTTCCAAGCCAAGAAGCACCTGCAAAACCACTTCCATATTCAAATCCTTTCACGGCATTGATAGAAAGCATGGCTTTACCGAGTTCTGCATGAAGTTTATCAAATACAGGTTCTCCCAATCCAATGGGAACATTTTTAATCACACAGGTAACCAATCCGCCAACAGTGTCCCCCTCTTTACGAATTTGCTTGATGTATTCCTCCATTTCCTTGGCCATTTTGGGGTCGGGACAACGAACAGGATTGGATTCAACCGACGAAAAATCAGTGATGAGGTGTGGATTTTGAAGCTTGAGATCACCTACAGCAGATACAAAAGCATGGAATTGAACACTAGACATGAATTGTTTTGCAATAGAACCGGCAACAACTCTTGCCGCTGTTTCACGTGCAGAGCTTCGACCACCACCTCTATAATCCCGAAAACCATATTTTTTATCATAGACATAATCCGCATGAGAAGGACGATAAGCGTTTTTAATATGGTCGTAATCTTTTGATTTTTGATTGCTGTTGTGAATCACAAACCCAATTGGTGTGCCTGTTGTCATTCCTTCAAAAACACCAGAACAAATCTCGACTCGATCGGGTTCTTTTCGCTGGGTTACAATTTTGGATTGACCTGGTTTTCTACGGTCAAGATCTGCTTGTATGGCATCTTCATCAATGGACACCCCAGCTGGACAACCATCAATGACTCCACCAAGGGCAGGTCCGTGTGACTCACCAAAAGTGGTTAATGTGAAAATGTGACCGAATTTGTTGCCTGCCATGAATCTATTTTTTGCAAAAATACGATGATTTTACGGAATGTATTCTATCAATTGAGAATACTAAAACATTACTTACCTTTGAAAAAAATAAAAAAATGCGTTTACTAGCTCCATATATCACTCTCATACTCTTTATCATCGGTTGCTCTTCTGGGTCAACCGAATATACTCTAAACGGAACAATCGACTTAGAGGATGGCCAAAGCGTTCTTCTACTCGGAGTAGATGATCAATCTCAGCTCATGCCCATCGACACGGTGAAGGTTGAAGCTGGCACGTTTAGCTTTTCTGGTTCTGCAAAATATCCTGAAATGCACTACCTCAATTTTGAGGGGGTCCGCAGCTTGTTACCTTTGGTTTTAGAGCCAGGAACAATAACCGTTCAGGCGATTAAGGACAGCATTCAAAATGCGAGTGTTAGAGGTACAAAGTCCAATCTTGATGTGAGTCAGTTTTTAGAAGAGGTTAGCACATTTAACCTGGCTTTACGTGAGATTTCGTTTGAACTTCGAAATGCCATGCTGAGAAAAGACAGCTTAAACATCTCTGATTTGCAAGATCAATATGACAATATGGTCGCTAAATTAACAGATTTTGAACTCAGCTATATCACTGATAATCCAGATTCTTATGTCTCATCTTTAATCCTTGAGCAGCAAGTGACATCTGGTCAAATGGATTCT
>JAKMFI010000015.1 GCA_022425505.1 Flavobacteriaceae bacterium
CCCACAGCCTCCAATGCCTTAAAAATACGAGCTGTTCGTTTTTCACCAGACTTCCAACCAGTTGCTCGTAAGACAAAGTCGAGGTTTCGCTCCACGCTGCGGTCAGAAAGAAGTTGAAAATCCTGAAAAACAATCCCGAGTTGCCGTCGCAAATCTGGAATATGTCGCTCTCGCAACTTTAGCAGATCACGCTCAACAACTTTACCCTTACCCTCACGGAGCTTGATATCTCCATAAAGCGTTTTTAGTAAGCTACTTTTTCCAGTACCTGTCCTCCCAATAAGATAAACAAATGCACCCGGATCAAGTGTAAATGAAACATCACGCAGAACCACTTTTTTGTCTTGTGAGATCGTGGCACCCTCAAACGAAATAATGTGTTTATCCATGATTTAGCCCTCTAAATTAAAAACTATCACACAAACAATCTTAAACTTTTTGACTTATTTTTTATCTTTAAAACATAAAAATTATATTAAAATTTATTTTTTAGTATAAAATAGTTATAAAACTATAGGTTTAGCTTTTAATTATATACACAAAACATATCTTTGTCAAAAAATTTGATATGTGTGGTATCGTATGTGCATTTAATGATAAAATAGAAATCGAGGGTTTACGTTCTCAACTTTTATCTATGTCGAAGCAGATTCGGCATCGCGGTCCTGATTGGAGTGGCATTCATGTGAATAAGTATGCAATATTGGCTCACGAGCGCCTGGCTATTGTTGACCCTGCTTCTGGGAAACAACCCTTGTACAGTGAGAACAAGCAGCTTGTGTTAGCCGCAAATGGGGAGATTTACAACCATAGAGAATTGCGCAAACAAACATCCGATTTTGCATACCAAACCGGTTCAGATTGCGAAGTTATACTTGCACTTTACCAAGACAAAGGAGTAAATTTTGTTGATGAGCTTAACGGGATTTTTGCTTTTGTCCTTTATGACGCAGATAAAAACACCTTTTTTGCTGCTCGTGATCACATGGGTATTATTCCGCTTTATATGGGCTGGGATGCCAATGGAACCCTTTATTTTGCATCTGAGCTTAAATCCTTAGAGGGAATTTGTACGTCGATTGAAGTTTTTCCTCCCGGACATTACTATGACAGCGCCAAAGGCGAGCTCACGAAATGGTATGATCGGGATTGGCGAGATTATGGGGTTGTTGAAAACAATAAAACTGACATTGATGAGCTACAGCAAGCATTAGAAGATGCAGTTCATAGACAACTGATGAGTGATGTTCCCTACGGCGTTCTCCTTTCAGGTGGTCTGGATTCATCAATTTCTTCTGCATTGGCAAAAAAGTTTGCAAATAAACGAGTTGAGTCAAACGATGAGAAGGATGCATGGTGGCCTCAATTACACTCTTTTTCTGTTGGCTTAGAAGGATCACCAGATTTGGCAGCTGCCCAAAAGGTAGCCAAACACATCGAAACGGTTCATCATGAGGTGACCTTTACCGTGCAAGAGGGGCTCGATGCGATACGAGATGTTATTTATCATTTGGAAACTTATGACATCACAACAGTACGTGCATCAACGCCTATGTACTTGTTGGCACGAGTCATCAAGTCGATGGGAATTAAGATGGTGCTTTCTGGTGAGGGTGCTGACGAGGTCTTTGGGGGCTATTTGTATTTTCACAAAGCTCCTGACGCCAAAGAATTTCATGACGAGACCGTTCGCAAACTCGATAAACTATATCAATATGATTGTTTGCGCGCTAACAAATCTTTAGCAGCTTGGGGAATTGAGGGTCGTGTTCCATTTTTAGACAAAGAGTTTATGGATGTAGCGATGCGAATCAATCCAAAAGATAAAATGATTACACCCGAACGCATGGAGAAATGGGTACTTCGAAAAGCTTTCGAACAATATTTGCCAGAGAGCGTTGCTTGGCGGCAAAAAGAACAATTCAGCGATGGGGTAGGGTACAACTGGATTGACAGCTTAAAAGAAGTCGTTGAGACAGAAGTGAGCGATACCGATATGGAAGTTGTACATCACCGTTTTCCAACGCAACCCCCAAGAACAAAAGAAGAATATTATTATCGATCAATTTTTGAAGAGCATTTCCCATCGGACACTGCGGCTTTGACCGTTCCCTCTGTACCATCGGTCGCTTGTAGCACGCCAACAGCCCTTGCTTGGGACGCCTCTTTTCAAAATATGAATGAGCCCTCCGGACGCGCAATCGGAGCGGTTCACAATGATGCATATTAGTCCCTTTTTTTTTGACATATTTTTTGTTAATAACTTGACGTTTTTAGAGGTCGCTTAATCGGTTAATTTTCCTCAATAAAAAGTATCTTTGATAGATTGTGATTTAGTTAAATAAATTACCAAAGAACTATGAGTGAAAACAACCAAAAAAATCAATATTCAGCAGATAGTATACAGGCCCTAGAGGGCATGGAACACGTTCGAAAACGACCCTCCATGTACATCGGAGATGTGGGCGTTCGTGGATTGCACCATTTAGTCTACGAAGTCGTCGATAACTCTATTGACGAAGCCCTAGCTGGGCACTGTGATGAAATCACGGTAATTATCAACGCTGACCAGTCATTAACTGTCGAAGATAACGGTCGAGGTATTCCCGTTGGTATTCATAAAAAGGAAGGCGTTTCGGCTCTTGAGGTCGTGATGACAAAAATTGGTGCCGGGGGAAAGTTTGACAAGGATTCCTATAAAGTTTCTGGAGGCCTTCACGGGGTCGGGGTATCGTGTGTAAATGCGTTATCAGAACATTTGCGTGCAACCGTTCATCGTGATGGCGAAATTTGGGAACAAGAGTACGAACGTGGAAAGGCGCTTTACGCAGTCAAAAACACTGGAAAAACAGACAAAACAGGTACTGTAGTCACTTTTCGACCTGACACGACCATTTTCACACAAACGATAGAATTTAATTATGACACCCTTGCGGGGAGGCTTCGTGAACTCGCATATCTAAACAAAGGAATCTCGGTTCGCCTGATTGATTTGAGAGGTAAAGACCCAAATGAAGAGGGGGAGTTGTTTCACTCCAAGGAGGGTTTGCGCGAATTTATACGCTTTTTGGATGCAAATCGTGAGCCATTAATCGCCGACGTGATTGCGATGGAGGGATCAAAAAATGATATCCCTGTCGAAGTTGCCATGGTTTACAATACGTCCTTCAACGAAAACCTGCATTCATACGTCAACAATATCAATACCCATGAGGGAGGGACACATTTATCTGGCTTTCGAAGAGGACTGACTTCAACGCTGAAAAAATATGCAGATGCTTCTGGCATGCTTGACAAGCTAAAATTTGAAATTTCAGGGGATGACTTTAGAGAGGGTTTGACAGCAATTGTTTCTGTCAAGGTTGCAGAACCTCAGTTTGAGGGTCAGACAAAAACAAAACTTGGGAATAGAGAAGTTAGTTCTGCTGTTTCTCAGTCGGTTTCTGAAATGCTTGAAAACTATCTGGAAGAAAACCCTAATGATGCAAAAATCATTGTTGATAAGGTTATTCTTGCTGCGCAAGCCCGTCATGCTGCTCGTAAAGCACGTGAGATGGTTCAACGAAAAACGGTAATGAGTGGGGGAGGTCTTCCTGGAAAATTATCAGATTGCGCTTCACAAGACCCCGCAGAATGCGAGGTATTTTTGGTTGAGGGTGACTCCGCGGGCGGAACCGCTAAGCAAGGTCGGGATCGCCATTTTCAAGCGATTCTTCCCTTACGAGGTAAAATTCTCAATGTCGAGAAGGCAATGCAACATAAAGTCTTTGAGAATGAAGAGATTCGTAATATTTACACCGCTTTGGGCGTTACGATTGGAACAGAAGAGGATAGCAAAGCGTTAAATTTAGAAAAGTTGCGCTATCACAAAATTGTGATCATGTGTGATGCCGATGTTGATGGGAGCCATATTTCTACTCTCATTTTGACTTTCTTCTTCCGCTATATGCGTGAGCTTATCGAAAACGGCTATATCTACATTGCTACACCACCACTTTACCTTGTTAAAAAAGGTGGAAAGCAGCAATATGCTTGGAGCGATGACCAGCGTGATATATTACAAAATGAGTTTGGTCAAGGAAGCTCTGTACAGCGCTATAAAGGTCTAGGAGAAATGAATGCAATTCAGTTATGGGAAACCACAATGAACCCCGAGCATCGTACCCTTCGACAAGTTACGATCGATAATGGTGGTGAAGCCGATCGTATTTTCTCAATGCTGATGGGTGATGAAGTACCCCCACGTAGAGAGTTTATAGAGAAAAACGCAAAATATGCGAATATCGACGCATAAGGAAGTAACAAAGAAATAGTAATAACCGATACATAAATAAAAAAATGAAAGTAACCATTGTTGGCGCTGGTAATGTAGGTGCCACTTGTGCAGATGCAATTGCCTATCAAGGTATGGCGAGTGAGGTTGTTTTGCTCGACATCAAAGAGGGGTTTGCAGAGGGGAAAGCCCTCGATATGATGCAAACAGCCACTACCTTAGGATTCAATACCAAAATCACTGGCACCACCTCAGATTATGCAAAAACAGCAAATAGCGATGTCGTAGTCATCACCTCTGGAGTTCCTCGCAAGCCAGGAATGACACGGGAGGAGCTTATTGGTATCAATGCAGGAATTGTCAAAAGCGTTGCCGATCAGGTATTGACTCATTCCCCTGACACCGTAATTGTCGTTGTTTCAAATCCGATGGATACCATGACCTATTTGACCCTTAAAGCCACTGGCTTGCCGAAAAATAAAGTGATTGGTATGGGCGGAGCCCTAGACAGCAGTCGTTTTAAAACCTATTTGTCTTTGGCTTTAGAAAAGCCTGCCAATGACATCCACGGGATGGTCATTGGAGGCCACGGAGATACGACCATGATCCCGCTAACTCGGCTTGCCACTTATAATGGAATTCCGATTTCGACGATTCTCAGTGCAGATAAACTGGAAGAGGTCGCTGCTGCAACAATGGTTGGGGGAGCAACTTTGACGAAGTTACTTGGTACGTCGGCATGGTATGCCCCAGGTGCTTCAGTCGCTTACCTAGTCAATAGTATTTTACATGATCAAAAACGAATTATTCCTTGCTCTGTAATGCTCGATGGGGAGTATGGTCAGTCGGATATCTGTATTGGTGTACCAACAATTATCGGTAAAAATGGGTGGGAAAAAATCATGGATTTAAACCTGAGTGATAAGGAATCGGCAAGCTTTGAAAAAAGTGCCTCAGCCGTGCGGACGATGAATGAAGCGCTTTCAGGAATTCTCAAGTAAACAAACAATTATACATGTATGAGAAGTAAGCGTTATATTTGCTTGCTTTTTGATTAAAACAAACGATCATGCAAAATAACGGACTGGTTAAATTATTCGCCGTATTATTTGTGTTGGTAAGCATTTACCAACTCTCTTTCACATTTATTGTCAATCGAACCGAAGACAACGCACGTGCCTATGCTTTGGAAAAAGTCGACGAGAACTCACCAAACTATTTTGATGCGCTCAATGCTATAGAACGTCAGTATCTCGATTCTGTTTCGACAGATCAGCATTTTGGGTACGCCAATGCTAAGGTCAGAGAACTCAATAAAGGCCTTGACCTGAAAGGGGGAATCAACGTTATCCTGCAAATTTCTGTTAAAGACATTCTAAAAGGTTTAGCCGAAAACACACGTAGTGCGTTATTCAATCAGTCACTTGCACAAGCTGATGAACTTCAAAAGTCAACAGACGATAGCTATGTTGAAAGCTTTTTTACAGCGTTTGAATCCCTTAAGGGTGATCAAAACCTGGCTAGTCCAAGTATTTTTGCAAATCGAACCTTGAGTGACGACATTAGGATTGATATGACTGACGATGAGGTCAAGCCAATTATTCGTACAAAAATTGACGAGTCTATTGTTTCTGCCTTTGAAGTTTTGCGCAAGCGTATCGATAAATTTGGCGTTACCCAACCGAACATTCAACGACTTGGGAATTCTGGGCGTATACTCGTCGAACTTCCTGGAGCCCGTGATATTGAGCGTGTCAAAAACTTATTACAAAGTACAGCACAACTTGAATTCTGGGAAACAGAATCAAAAGATAAGTTGACCTCATTCTTGTTTCAAGCAAATGAGCTTTTAAAGCAAACTGTTGTTCAGGATACAGCAGAAAAACCACAAGATGACAATTCAGAAATCGATGATTTGTTGGCTGATATCGAGGCACAGCAAGACTCAGTATCTGTTGTTCAAAACCCCATTTTTGATATAGTCGTTGACATCGATTTTCCTGGGCCAGTTCTTGTTCGCATTGCCGAAAAGGATAAAGGTGCTTTTGACAGCTACCTTCAGCGGTCTGAGGTAAGAAATTTGTTGCCTGCCGAACTCAGATTTACAAAATTTTTATGGAGTAAATCTGACCCGAACTCTGAACTCATCGACTTGTATGCCATTCGATCCAATCGTACAAATACACCTCCGTTAGGCGGTAGTGTGATTGTTGATGCGCGAAGCACCTATGACCAATTCAATTCCCCAGCGGTAAGCATGCAGATGAATGCAAAAGGGGCTCGTACTTGGGAGGAAATGACAGGCAAAGCTTTTCGTGAAAACGGAAACATCGCCATCGTTCTCGACAACTTGGTTTATTCTGCTCCAGGTGTTTCTAAAGGTGCCATCTCTGGTGGGCGTTCAGAAATCTCTGGTCAGTTTACAGTCAATGAAGCAACCGACTTGGCCAATGTACTACGTGCAGGTAAACTCCCAGCTGCAGCTGAGATTATCCAATCTGAAATCATCGGTCCATCTTTGGGTGCTGAAGCCATTGAAAGTGGAATCAACTCCTTTGTAATTGCTTTGCTTCTCGTTTTGGTATGGATGATGTTTTACTATGGACGCGCAGGACTTTATGCAGATATCGCTCTGACATTAAACCTCATTTTGATTTTCGGGATCCTTGCTGGCTTAGGAGCTGTACTGACTCTACCAGGGATTGCTGGTATTGTGTTAACTATCGGTATGTCTGTTGATGCCAACGTACTGATTTTTGAGAGAATTCGTGAGGAGCTGACACGAGATAAAGGATTAAAACTGTCTGTTTCTGATGGATTTCAAAATGCCCTTTCATCCATCCTAGATGCTAATATTACAACTGGTCTAACTGCATTAATTTTATTCTTATTTGGAACAGGTCCGATCAAAGGATTTGCAACAACCCTTTTAATTGGTATCGCAACCTCATTGTTCACAGCGATATTTATCACAAGAATCTTAGTAGACTCTAGAGTTGCAAAAAAGAAAGCACTGCATTTCTCTACCTCTGTAACCAAAAACCTGTTTCGAAATTTGACAATCACTTTTCTAGCAAAACGAAAATTTTCCTATATCCTTTCAGGTTTACTCATAGTTATTGCAGTGGCATCTTTGTTTACCAATGGTCTCAACCAAGGGGTAGATTTTGTAGGTGGACGATCCTACACGGTTCGATTCGACAAAGCTATCAACTCAGCTGAAGTGCAGTCCGACATCGTTGCGGTCTTAGGAAATGCCGAAGCGAAAATTTTTGGTAACGATAACCAGCTAAAAATCACTACAAATTATAAAGTCGATGTCGAAGGTGCTGCCGTAGATGATGAAATTCAACAGTTGATGTACGGCGCTTTACAAACCTATCTTCCTGATGGTATGGACTATGACAGTTTTATAACCACGAGTGAAGAAAAACAAATCGGGATTATGTCATCTATTAAAGTCGGACCGACAATAGCCGATGATATCAAAAACAATTCTTTTTTGGCTGTATTTGGTTCGCTGATCGTTGTATTCTTGTATATATTATTACGATTCAGAAAGTGGCAATTTTCTCTTGGTGCTGTTGCGGCCGTGTTCCATGATGTGTTGTTGGTATTGGGGATATTCTCTTTGACCTATACGTTTATGCCATTTAATATGGAAATCAATCAGGCCTTTATCGCTGCGATACTTACCGTGATTGGGTATTCATTAAACGATACCGTGGTTGTATTTGACCGCATTCGTGAATATGCAAAAGCACATAGCAGTTGGCCGTATAATCAAACGGTTAATGGCGCATTGAATAGCACCTTGAGCCGAACATTAAACACTTCGTTGACCACACTGGTCGTATTGCTTGCTATTTTTCTATTTGGCGGTGAGGCGATTCGTGGGTTTATGTTTGCCTTGATTGTCGGTGTGATTGTTGGTACCTATTCTTCAATGTTTATCGCAACACCAATAATGTTCGATACACTTCGCAACAAATCACTTGAAGAAAAAAAGGAAGATTAAGCCGATTTGACCTTTGACTGAGCTCTTCCTACGAGGTAAAAGCCAATAAGAATAAGTGGTATGCTTAACCATTGTCCAGTAGACAATAGTCCGAGAGAGGTCTCAAACCCGCCTTGACTTTCTTTGACGAACTCTGCGATAAATCGCACACCAAATAATAAGACAAAAAAGGCACCAAAGAGGTAGCCAGTTTGATCTTTTCGACGTGTGTTCCAATACAAATGACGGAGAATAAGAAATACAATCAGATAGCCAAAAGACTCGTAAAGTTGCACTGGATGTCGTGGCAATATTTCACCTCTGTTTAGGAAAACAACCCCAAAATTGCTGTTGCTGTACAGCCCAACAATCTCAGAGTTAAAGAAGTTTCCAATACGGATAAAAATTCCTGCAAACGCTACAGTAATGCACAAACGATCCAAAATCCAAAGCAAGGGCTTATAGGTGTATTTTCTTTGATACAAATAGAGAGAAGTGATAATCCCAATGGCAGCCCCATGACTTGCCAGTCCTCGATAACCAGTAAATTCTATTCCATCAGGAGTTACTTTTATAGGCAAAAGTATTTCGGCTAAATTGTTCTGATAATAATCCCAATTGTAGAAAAACACCTCACCCAAACGTGCTCCAAGCAGTGTGCCAACGATGGTAAAGACAAACAGGGGCTCGAGATATTCCTCAGAAACTTTTTCATGGCTATAAAATTTTCGCATCATGTAGAAGCCAACTGCAAACGCAATGACAAACATCAAGCTATAGTAATGAAGACCAAACGATCCGATTTTGAAAATGGTTTCACTAGGTGCCCATTCGAACTTGTATAAAATCATAATTGGAATTTTTGTAAATATACTATTTTGATGTTGATCGATTAGGGTACAGGGTCATAGCCATTTCCACCCCAAGGATGACATTTTGCGATGCGTTTGATCGATAAGCGGAGTCCTTTCCACAACCCATGTTTTTGAAGCGATTTTGCTGCATAGTGAGAGCAACTTGGATCGAACCGGCATGTTGCTGGAAAAAAAGGGGAGATGGCAGTTTGATAAATTTTGATACAGATCAAGAACGGAAAAATCAAAACCCTTTTCACTACTTCAAGGTAAAAGTGGTTTCTTGTGGTCCATCTTGTAGTACAATACCAGCTTTTGATAGTTCGTCGCGAATTTTGTCAGAGGTAGTAAAGTCTTTGCGTTTTCTCGCATCATTTCGCAGTTCAATCAACAGTTGTAGAGCGTCTTCTAAATACTGATCACCTCCCTGCTTTTCACCGGTTAGACCAAGCACATCATACACAAAATTGTTAAGGGTTGTTTGTAGGGCATTTAAATCCTCTTTGGTAATGCTCTCTCTCCCATCATTGACATATTGTACAAATTTGACCGCATCAAACAGATTAGCGATAAGGATAGACGTATTAAAATCGTCATTCATGGCATTGTAGCACTTTTGCCTCCATTCAGCAAGCTCGAAGCCAGTCGTTTCCTTAGCAGTATCAAGTGAATCGAGAAGGGATAGCCCTTGCATCAATTTTGAAAACCCTTTTTCAGAGGCAAGCATGGCATCATTGCTGAAGTCAAGGACTGATCGATAATGCGCCTGAAGCATAAAAAATCGAGTGACAGTGGGGGAGAAAGGACGCTCCATGATTTCATTTTCACCGCTGAAGATTTCATCAGGTAAAATGTTGTTCCCTGTACTTTTCGCCATTTTTTTACCATTCAGGGTCAGCATATTTGCGTGAACCCAATAATTGGCGGGAGAACAATTGGAAATGGCTTCACCCTGTGCGATTTCGCATTCATGATGCGGGAACTTTAGGTCCATGCCCCCTCCGTGGATATCAAATTGTTTGCCAAGGTACTTGGTGCTCATTGCAGTACACTCCAAATGCCAACCTGGAAAACCGTCACCCCAAGGCGAAGGCCAACGCATAATGTGTTCGGGTTGTGCTTTTTTCCATAACGCAAAGTCTTGTGGATTACGCTTTTCGCTTTGTCCACTTGTCTCACGGGTGTTGTGAATCATATCCTCAAGCTTTCGTCCACTTAGTTTTCCGTATATTGAACTTTCATTGAATTTCAACACATCAAAGTAAACAGAGCCCTCTACTTCGTAAGCAAAACCAGCATCCAAAATCTGTTTGACCAACTCGATCTGTTCAACAATATGTCCGGTTGCGGTTGGCTCAATACTCGGCGGGAGGGTGTTGAATTTGGTAAGTGTTTTGTGAAAATCAACTGTGTATTTCTGAACCACTTCCATGGGTTCAATTTCTTCAATTCTCGCTTTCTTAGCGATACGGTCTTCCCCTTCATCAGCGTCATTTTCCAAATGCCCTGCATCTGTAATATTGCGTACATATCTCACCTTATAACCCAAGTGTTTTAGGTATCTAAAGATGATATCAAATGAGATAAAGGTTCTGCAATTTCCAAGGTGAACATTATTGTAAACGGTTGGTCCACAAACATACATCCCAACCATATTCCCGTGAAGGGGTACAAATTCCTCTTTGGTTCCGCTTAGGGAATTATAAATTTGAATATGCTGTTCAGCAATGGATTTCATGATCGTTTAGAATGCGGTTTTTAGCCGTAGATATTCTAAAAATTCTTTTTTGACTTCTGGCTTATTGAATGCGCCACCAAATTCTGCAGTAATTGTACTGCAATCCACGTCGCGAATACCTCTCGAATTGACACACAAGTGCTTTGCGTCGATGACACAAGCAACATCCTTGGTTTCCAGGGCAGACTGTAGCATATGCACAACTTGACGTGTAAGACGTTCTTGTACTTGAGGTCTTTTGGCAAAGTAATCGACGATTCGATTCATTTTGGATAATCCTATCACAGTGCCGTTGGAAATATAAGCGACATGCGCTTTTCCTACGATGGGTAATAAATGATGTTCACAAGTCGAGTAGAGTGTAATGTTTTTCTCTACCAACATATGACCATACTTATATTTGTTGTCGAAAGTGGAAAGCTTTGGTGAGCGTTTGGGATTAAGTCCTCCAAAGATCTCTTGAACAAACATTTTTGCCACTCGCTTTGGCGTTCCTTTCAGACTGTCATCAGTCATATCCATCCCCAAAGTTTCCAAGATGTTTTCGACATCATTTTCAATTCGAGAGATTTTTTCTTCATCAGAAAGATCAAAGGCATCTTCACGTAAAGGAGTCTCTGCCGAACTGCTTTGGTGGTCGTTCGCGTCAAAGTCATCTAAGGTTTCTTGTAGTAATTTGTCAAATTTCATTGAATCCATATAGAATACAAAGATACTTATTTATAAGATTACGTTGACAAGGTTTTATTTCTGCTAAAACTCGAAGTTCCAACTTACGGTAAATTGCTGTAAACCGATGTCATTGCTCGCTCGATCAACCAGTCCAGTATCGTAGAGTTGATGGCTTCGACGTTGCTCACTATTTAGCACAGAAAAATTAATCACACTTGACTTGAAATTAAATCCGATTCCGAAAGAATATCCCGAGCGATCTCCTAGGATACTCAAATTGCTGTATGGGGACTCTTCAAGATGATATCCAGCCCGAAGACTCACACCGCCTTGTCGATATTCACCCCCGATTCGGTAGCTTGATGTTGAAGTCCAGTTTTGATCGATTTGACCATTTAGAGCAATAAACACATCATTATCGTTGGGTCCAATGTGTGTGTTTTGATAGTTCTTTAAGGTATAATCAAATGAGATCAACCCCCTTGTACCAAAAATATACGCTAAACTCCCACGCAACTCACTCGGTGTTTTGATCGTATAATCTTCGTAAACATTTACGGTATTGGTCAAGTCGAGTACATCATTAAATGAATTCCCATCAGCATCATTTGATTTTGTTTCCAAAAACTGTGAAAACTCATCTTTCAACGAATACCAGGTCGGCGATTTATAGCTGGCTCCCAATCGAATGTTTTTGTTTGGCGTGGCAATGGCACCAAATTGGAGAGAAACGCCACCACCATAGGTATAGAGGTCGTTTTGAAAATAGATTTCACGTATGGGGGAGTCTGCGTCATAGCCACTTTCTGTTGTTGAACTGATTTGGCGGTATTCGATACCAGAAATATTCATGTTTGCTCCAAGGAATAACCAATCATTGTATTGACCCGAAATTGTAAATGCCATATCCCATTTGTCTCCACTTGTCTGAATTTTATGATTGTGTTGAACTGAAGAATAAATCGCATTGGAAACAAACAGACCTTCTTCTTCCAAGTAATCAAAGATATACCCTTGGTATCCTAAAAACGCCTGTTGATATTCAAAACCATAGCCAGCAGACTCTCCAAAAAATTGATAAACACCTCGGACTGTTTCCCCATCATTTAACCCAAACACGCTCCCATCTTTTCCGGCTGCATAATCCAAAAAGTAAGTGTCCAACCCATTGTCGGAATTAGTTCCGCTAATTTGTATGGTGTTGTTATAAGAGCTTTGCATCTGCGTGTTAAATCCAAAGGCAATCTTTTTCCATGCCACATCTGTATTGTTGTTCTTCAGTATCAATACACCACCAATCTGGTTGAGCCCACTATTTCGGTTTTCAGTGGGAGTAGAAGTGCCAAAATATGAAGTATTGTTTGTGGTTGATTGTGTCGATGTACTCAAGCCAAACTGATTGGCGTTGAATACGGCACTCGCTGCTGGATTGATATGAATGGCAGAAAGATTACCACCCAAGGCGCCAAACGCACCAGACATGGCCTCAAAACGAGCATTTCCACTGATATTTTCCTGAGTGATGACATGTACCAGATCTAAGTTTTGAGCTGGCAATGTCCAGAAGCTTAAAAAAGCAATAAAAAATGGAAGTAAATGCGTTTTCATAAACAAGGGATTAGTCATTGATGTTATCTTCTACCACTACTAGATGACCTAGACGATGATCCATTTGAACTCCTCGAGCTACTCGAGTTTCCAGAGTTGTAGGACCGATTGCTTGACCTAGATGTATTGAAATTGTTATTTGAGGATCTTGTTTGCCTAGATTGATATGAATTGTTTGATCCAGAGATATTGTTGAGATTCGAACTCGACCGATAGTTTCGTTTACTTGAGTAATCTCGTGTCATAAAATTAGACGTATTATTTTGTTCACTTTCTTTAGCTGTCGAAGTCGGTGCGTTGCTCGATGTACGCCATCCAACATTGTAGTTTACCGTATTGATGGTACCATTTGGAGAACGTCGTTGAATTTGGTAAGAATCCCCACTCAATGAGTTTGTAGAATTGCTTCTCATATTGGAAGTTCCCCTTGCTGGAGCGCCTCGCCGTCCGCTACTTGCCACATACTGTTTTGGATTAGTGTAGTAACTCGATCCATAGTAATGGTAATAGGGGTTGTAGCCATAATAGGAATGGGGATAATAGGCATAATAAGGGCTGTAGTGTGACCATCCGTAATAATAAGGCTCGTAATAATACGACCAAGAATGCCAAGGTCGATATCGATGATGTCTCCACCACGGTCGATAATAATAGTCATTCCAGTGATAATTATAGTCATGATAAAACCCGTGCGATCCATAGCCATATACATTGATGTTGTCTATATCTCGATTACTTTGCGTGGGTGTGGAAAGCGAGTCTACTTCCACATCTCGGTTATTGTCAGATAATTCTTTTGCCTTATCTCCAAAATACTTTTTATAGTACTTGCTATCAGTGTTCTTGCTGTATCGTTTTTTATTCGAAGGAGTATCCCCATAAATCCCATCATTGTAGTATCCAACTGTACTGAAAGACCCACAACTAGTGATGAGAAACAAAATGGCAAACAAAGGCAACAAAAAAAATGGGGTGTTGGAAACTTGTGTTTTCATAATGACATGATTGCGGGTTAAACTCTTCAAATTTAGTTAGCTTTGCTAAAAGTAACATTTCAAATTCTATGCCAAACTAAAAATGGGGCAAAATTTAACAAAACGGAGTCAAGATTATTCAAAGTGGTACAACGAACTTGTTGTTCGAGCAGATTTAGCAGAAAATTCAGCTGTCCGCGGATGCATGGTGATCAAACCCTACGGCTATGCGATATGGGAGCGTATGCAAAGCGAGTTGGACAAGATGTTTAAAGACTCGGGTCATTCCAATGCATACTTTCCTTTATTTGTGCCGAAAAGTCTGTTTGAAGCCGAAGAAAAAAATGCAGAGGGTTTTGCGAAGGAATGTGCAATCGTTACCCACTATCGTTTAGAAAACGACCCTGAGCGCGCCGGAAAACTTCGCGTTGATCCAAATGCCAAACTAGAAGAGGAGCTTATTGTAAGGCCCACAAGTGAGGCAATCATTTGGAATACCTACAAAAATTGGATTCAGTCTTATAGAGATTTACCGATACTTCTCAATCAGTGGGCCAATGTTGTTCGTTGGGAAATGAGGACGCGTTTGTTTTTACGCACCGCTGAATTTTTATGGCAAGAGGGTCATACAGCACATGCAACTAAGGAGGAGGCAGTTACTGAAACCATTCAAATGAACCAAATCTATGCAAAGTTTGTTGAGGATTTTATGGGGATTCCTGTGATTCAAGGAACCAAGTCAGAAAGTGAGCGTTTTGCAGGTGCAATCGAAACCTATTGTATTGAAGCACTTATGCAAGATGGGAAAGCTTTACAAGCGGGAACGGCTCACTTTTTAGGGCAAAATTTTGCCAAAGCATTTGATGTAAAATTTGCAAATAAAGAAGGTGGATTAGATTATGTATGGGCAACTTCATGGGGTGTATCTACGCGATTGATGGGTGCTTTGATTATGACCCATAGCGATGACAAAGGTTTGGTGCTTCCACCCAATCTTGCTCCATTTCAGGTGGTTATCGTTCCGATTTATAAAGGAGATGAGCAGAAAATAGAGGTGCTGGATCATGCTAAAAAACTTTATGAGGATTTAGACGTAGCTGGCGTACGAGTTAAGCTGGATGATAGAGATACCCACACCCCTGGTTATAAATTCAATGATTATGAGCTTAAGGGAGTTCCCATTCGACTGGGAATTGGACCAAAAGACATTGAAAAAGGGACAGTTGAGCTAGCTCGTCGAGACAATTTGACCAAGTCATTTGTTTCTCAAGATGATTTAGCCTCACATGTCAATAAACTTCTTTCCGAAATTCAAAGCAATTTGTTTGATCGGGCACTTGCGTTTCGCGAAAGCCATCTCACATCCTGTGATTCTTATGAGGACTTTAAAAAAGTATTAGAGTCCAAAGGAGGGTTCATTTCAGCTCATTGGGATGGAACCGAAGAGACAGAAATGAAAATCAAACAAGAAACCAAGGCGACCATTCGCTGTATTCCCATCGACACGGAGAAGGTGGAAGGCAAATGTATTTATTCTGGTAGACCTTCAAGTCAGCGTGTGCTTTTTGCAAAAGCCTATTAGAGCTGAATTGTTTGTTTTGTGTTCTCACTCAAATCTGTATAGTTTAACCTCAATCCATTCTTGTTTTTCAAGATCGTCGTCATGCTCACTGTTTGGATGTCACTACTTCTCTTCAGGT
>JAKMFI010000020.1 GCA_022425505.1 Flavobacteriaceae bacterium
CCCAACGTGGAAACCGTGGGGCGTTGGTTCGAGTCGCTTTGGTGGGCTATACCAATGTTGGAAAATCTACCCTGATGAATGTGTTGAGCAAGAGTGAAGTCTTTGCCGAAAACAAACTCTTTGCTACCCTCGACACCACGGTGCGAAAAGTGGTGGTGCGTAACTTGCCCTTTTTGTTGAGTGACACAGTCGGATTTATTCGTAAACTCCCGACCCAACTCGTGGAGTCTTTTAAGAGTACACTCGATGAAGTCCATGAAGCTGATATGTTATTGCATGTAGTAGATATTGCCCATCCGAATTTTGAAGAGCATATTGAATCGGTCAATCACTTGCTTAGCGAAATCGAAGCAATCGACAAACCAACGCTGATGATTTTTAATAAAATCGATGCCTATCAAGCGGAGGTATTGGATGATGATGATTTGACAACACCAAGAACCACCAAACACTATAGTTTGGAAGAATGGCAACAGTCGTGGATGGCGCGTACACACGGCGATTCCATTTTTATTTCTGCACAACACAAAACCCATATTGACCAGCTTCGAGAACTTTTATACAGCAAGGTGAGAGATATTCATATCACTCGCTTTCCATACAACCATTTTTTGTATCCGGAACCTTAAAGCGTCAAACTCACCCCCACGCCAAAGACCTCACGACTTTGTAGGGCTTGGACCGCATTGTCGTCATAGACCAACTGGACCTCCAACTGGGTGCTGATGTATTCATTGACTTTCATCGTGGCAGTTAGGGAGTAGTCAAAGTCGATGTTTTCTGGCTCTCCCAAATAGTCGGTATAGAGCGCCAGTCGGTTTTCGATAAATACATTTTCTAGCGCTTCAAACTTATAAAATCCACTTACTGAGGCTCCCAACTCAAAAAGGTGATTGTCCCCTTTCGATACCCCAAAATAGGCCTTGTCGTCTGCCAAATCTTGCGTAAACTGTCGGCTGACAAAGGAGATTCGCTGGGTAAAAGGAGCGATATTCAGCCACAGATCAGCCGACTTTTTCCAGTACAAGCCCACCCCAAACTGTAGATAAGCAGGAGAAAAAAAATGCGTTTGTAGACTGCGGGTTTCTTCCCCCTCTACATCCGTTCTAAATCGATAGCCACGTGCAATTTGGGACTTAAAATTTAAGATCGTTGAATAGCTCCAGGTGTCTGAAAACTCTTTTCCCAAAAGTGAGTTGATCTCCAAACGATCATTGGTTTTTTTTAGGAATTTATCACCTTCGATATAACTCAGCCCATATGATCCTGAGCTTTTGGTATCCCATGACCAGCCATTTTCTTTGTAATGAATCTCATAATCAACATTGAATCCAAGGGATACATTATTAACCCCACCCGAAGCCCATTGACTAAAAGCGGCCTGGTTAAACAACAAACTTGCTTTTCCAGAATAGGACCATAGACCACCTACAGGATCTTTTACTTGGGGGTCAGACTCCTGCGCGTGCATCGACATCAAACCTAAGCAGAGCAGTAAAATGGGTATTCTTTTCAAAGCAGGTTAATTTCTTTCAAAATTATAAAAAGCTAACGTTTATACAAGGGCACGGAGGAGCATGCCTCTCCATAAGCGATTCGGTTGGCGTGGGGTTGCAATACTTCCATCAGCCGAACATAAACCCAATCGGGTACCGACCCATCGCTACATCCTTTGATAATGATATTTTTTTGATCGTAGTTCTCAACTTTAAGCTTTGCCAAAGCCGATTTATAAGCCATATCCAAGGCAGCGGCTTGATCTCCCAAACAAATCCCCAAAGCATAGGGCTGTAAGCAGCTTGTAAGTAGCATTGCGGCCCACTGTGGCACCAGTGTCTCTTGGTCGATATGTAAAGCCACATACCGGCCAGTGTAGTCGGTCCAGTTGTGGGTAGCAATAGCTTGACGAAAGGGTTTTTCCCGCAAAATGGGTTCTTCATGGAGAAAGTCCGATATGGAAACTACAGACACTTCCATATCTTTGACTAGGGTAGCGGGATCAAATTGAATCAGACCGCTTTCAGCTACGCGGTTTACAATGCTCATCTTATAAAAATCCGAGTTCGAGTTTGGCTTCTTCACTCATCAAATCGCGCGTCCACGGCGGATCAAAGGTAAGCTCCACTTCGGCTTCATTTACCTCATCGAGTGATCGTACTTTGTCCTTGACTTCTTGTGGTAGCGAGTCTGCTACGGGACAGTTGGGCGTGGTCAGTGTCATCAACACTTTCACATCTTGATCTTCATTGACAAAAACATCATAAATCAGCCCGAGTTCGTAGATATCCACAGGAATTTCGGGATCGTATATCGTTTTGAGTACGCCCACAATTTTATCTCCAAGTTCTTGTCCTTCCATCAGTTGAGTTGTGTTTGATACGCCAAGGCGTATAGTTTGAGTTGTTTGATCATCGACACCAAACCATTGGCTCTGGTTGGGGAGAGATGCTCTTTCAGCCCAATTTGGTCGATAAAATCGGTATTCGCATCTAAAATATCTTTTGGTGGTTGGTTGGAAAATGCGCGAATCAAAATGGCGATGATTCCCTTGGTGATTACGGCATCGCTATCGGCGGTAAACACGACTTTTTCATCAATCATATTGGCATGCACCCACACCTTGCTTTGACAGCCCTTGATGATATTATCATCAGTTTTGTGTATTGTCTCGATCAGCGGTAGTGATTTTCCTAGTTCAATCATATACTCATAGCGTTGCATCCAGTCGTCAAAAAGTGAAAACTCGTCTATGATTTCGTCTTGTACTTGCTCTACGGTCATATGTCAAAAATACAAATTAGCGTAACATGGCAACGGCTCGTTGTACGCCGTTGACAAAGGTGTCCACTTCGTCTTTGGTGTTATAAAACGCAAAGGAAGCGCGTATGGTACCCGGAATCTTGTAGTAATCCATAATCGGTTGGGCACAGTGATGACCGGTTCGCACAGCAATGCCCATCTTGTCGAGTAGGGTACCGACGTCGTAGGGGTGAATCGAATCGATATTGAATGAAATCACGGCAGTTTTGTGTTTGTTGTCACCATAAATGCGCAATCCCTCGATTTGAGTAAGCTGTTCAGTGGCATATTGAAGAAGTTCACCTTCATAGCTTCCAATCGCTTCAAAGCCAATGGTATTCATATAGTCTAGTGCTGCCCCAAAGGCAATTCCTCCGCAGATATTCGGGGTACCTGCTTCAAACTTATGCGGCAAATCCGCATAAGTAGTTTTTTCAAACGTTACTTCGTCGATCATTTCCCCACCGCCTTGATAGGGGGGTAGTTTGTTGAGCCATTTTTCTTTGCCATACAGCATGCCGATTCCTGTTGGACCACAGAGCTTATGCGCCGAAACGGTGTAGAAATCGGCGTCGAGTTTTTGTAGGTCGGGTTTGATATGCCCGCAGGCCTGTGCACCGTCGACGAGTACAGCAGCACCCACTTTGTGTGCGTTATCAATGATTTCTTCAATGGGATTGATGGTTCCCAGTGCATTGGACACATGATTGACAAACACCAGTTTGGTCTTTTTATTCAGCAGTTCTTTGTAGGCATGCATATCGAGAGTTCCGTCATCGGTCATCGGAATCACGCGCAGGATCGCGCCACTGCGCTCACACATCATTTGCCAAGGCACAATATTGGCGTGGTGTTCTAAGGCCGAAACAATAACCTCGTCGCCTGGGTCTAAAAGCGTGCCAAACCCAAAGGCAACCAAATTGATGCTATGGGTTGTTCCAGACGTAAAAATCAATTCGTGTGAATTTCGAATGTTAAAATGCGTTTGTATGCTTTGTCGCGCTTGTTCAAACTTGTCTGTCGCTTCTTGACTCAAAGTATGTACACCGCGATGGATATTGGCATTATAGCTTTGATAATAATCAGCAATCACATGAATCACTTGGGTTGGCGTTTGGGAAGTGGCGGCATTGTCGAGGTACACCAAGTCTTGCCCATTCACTTTTCGTGATAGGATGGGAAAATCAGCGCGAATGCTTGTTACATCAAGTCCCATTTCTATAAGTTAAACCCGAGGTTAACACCCAATTTTTTTGCGATTAGGGCATTGATTCTGGTTTTGACTACAGGAATATTGACACTTGCCAAAACGTTATTGGCAAAGGCGTAGGTAAGTAATGCCCGTGCTTCTTTTTTTGGAATGCCTCTTGTTTGTAGATAAAACAGAGCGGTTTCATCGAGCTGACCAATCGTACAACCATGGCTGCAACGTACATCATCAGCAAAGATTTCGAGTTGTGGTTTTGTGTTGATGGTCGCTTTATCGCTCATCAAGATATTGTTGTTTTGCTGAAACGCATTGGTCTTTTGGGCTTCTTGTTCCACCACGATTTTACCGTTGAACACACCTGTTGATTGCCCATCGTAAATGCCTTTATATTCTTGGTGGCTTTCCGAATTGGGATGGGCATGATGCACCAGGGTATGATGATCGACCAATTGCTTGCCTTCCACGAGGGTAATGCCTTTCATGGTGGACTGAATCGCTTGGTCTTTGTGATAAAAATGCAGGTTGTTGCGAATAAATTGACCCCCAAAAGAAAAGGTATGCACTTTAGCATGCGAATGCTTTTCTTGGTGTATATAGGTACTATCGACCAGAGATGCATTCTCATGGTCGTTTTGAATTTTATAGTAATCGACTTGTGCGCCCTTATGGGTAAAAATTTCGGTTACCACATTGGTCAGTACGGGGGTATCGGTCAAGCTTTGGTGTCGTTCAATGATTTGCACTTCGCTTTGGGCTTCCACCACAATCAAATTGCGGGGTTGTAGCATCAAGTTTTGATTAACGCCAGTTGAGAAATGAATGACTTGAATTGGTTTTTCAACTCGTTTCTTTTTTGGGATATGCACAAATGCACCTTCCCGACCAAAGGCCGTATTCAGAGCGGTAAAGGAGTCTCCCGAATCGGCAACGGCATCAAAATATTGTTTAATGACCTTTCGAAATTTCGGTTGACTCAGTGCCGCCGAGAGCAAGCATACATCCATCCCTTCATGCGTGGTTTCGGAGAGGAAAGAACTATATACTCCATCGACAAACACAATTTTAAAGGTGTCAACATCGTGAAGGATATAGTTTTGTACTTCGTCAAGGGTAAGGTTTTTTGATTTTTTTGGAAAAACGGTATAATCCGTTTTGACCAATTTGTTGAGTGGGGTATATTTCCACTCTTCCATTTTTTTGGTTGGAAATCCTTGTTGCTCAAAAGTCTCAATCGCAGCCGACCGAATTTTAGCAAGCCCAGCAGGTTCTGCGGTTGCAGACGTCTGCGCCATATACGAGGCAACAAGTTTTTCTTGTAAATCCATTATATCGCTTGTTTGATCCAATCGTATCCTTTTTCTTCAAGCTCAAGGGCAAGTTCTTTACCACCAGATTTCACAATTTTCCCTTCGTGAAGGACATGAACAAAATCAGGAACGATATAGTCTAGAAGTCGTTGATAATGCGTGATCACGAGAATGGCATTATTTTCATTGCGGAGACTATTGACGCCATTAGCGACGATGCGCATGGCATCGATATCGAGTCCCGAATCCGTCTCATCCAGTATGGCAAGTTTGGGTTCGAGCATAGCCATTTGAAAAATTTCGTTTCGCTTTTTCTCTCCACCTGAAAAGCCCTCATTGAGCGAGCGCGACAAAAATTGGGTATCGATGGAAAGCAATTTTGCTTTTTCTTTAATTTTTTTCAGCATCACATTGGCGGGCATTTCCTCAAGTCCTTGCCCCTTACGCGTTTCGTTGATGGCGGTTTTGATAAAGTTTGTGACCGTAACTCCTGGGATTTCAACAGGGTATTGAAACGACAAAAAGATGCCCAAATGGGCACGCTCATCGGCACTCAAGTCACTGATGTCTGATCCTTGATACAGCAGGTTTCCTTTGGTGACTTCATAGTCCTCGTGTCCTGCAATCACAGTGGAAAGCGTACTTTTTCCCGAGCCGTTTGGACCCATTATCGCATGGACCTCACCTGGCTTGATATCGAGATTGATTCCGTTTAAAATTCCTTTGCCTTCAACTTGGGCGTGGAGGTTATCTATACTCAGCATATTATTCAGTTCGAATTTCAATCATTTGATTACTCGATGGTACGGATGGTGCAACAGAGTCAATTTCCTTTACGGTGACAACTTGTGGCCAGCCTTCTTCATTGGGATTTTCTGAAATGACCCCTTTGATAAAGACTTGCACCATATCAAAACTATCTTTTTGCACTGTGAGTGCTTGGGCGTGTAATTCGTGGAGTTTGTCATCTACAACAACACCATAAATTTCACTGCCAGTATTCAGGACAGCGGCATTGTCATAAAACAAAAACTCACCAGTTACGTTTTCGACTTCGGATTTTAGTTGGGTTGTGCATGCTGCGACAAACAGCAATAGGGCAATCAGTGGTAGGTAATATTTCATTATCATGTGATTTTATCCAACAGAACCTTCAAGTGAAATTTCGAGAAGTTTCTGCGCTTCCACTGCAAATTCCATTGGGAGTTTATTGAGTACATCTTTGCTAAAGCCGTTGACAATCAGCGCGATTGCTTTTTCGGTGTCGATACCACGTTGGTTACAATAAAAAATTTGGTCTTCTCCAATTTTACTGGTAGTGGCTTCGTGCTCGATTTGGGCACTTTTGTTTCCAGCTTCTATGTAGGGAAACGTATGTGCACCACATTTGTTGCCCATCAGCAAGGAGTCACACTGCGAAAAGTTACGTGCATCATCGGCTCGGGGACTGATTTTTACCAATCCGCGATAACTGTTTTGTGAAGTTCCCGCCGAAACCCCTTTCGAAATGATGGTACTTTTTGTGCGTTTGCCCAAGTGCACCATTTTGGTGCCGGTATCGGCTTGTTGCCGGTTGTTGGTAACAGCGATTGAGTAAAATTCTCCAATGCTATCATCCCCTTTGAGGATACATGAAGGGTATTTCCATGTTACTGCTGAGCCAGTTTCGACTTGTGTCCAAGAGATTTTTGCACTTTTATGGCAAATCCCACGTTTGGTCACAAAATTAAAGACCCCGCCTTTGCCTTCTGCGTTTCCTGGGAACCAGTTTTGTACGGTAGAGTATTTGATTTCGGAATGGTCTAAGGCGACGAGTTCCACAACGGCTGCATGCAATTGATTTTCATCACGAGCAGGTGCGGTGCATCCCTCCAAATAACTCACATAGCTGCCTTCATCGGCAATGACGAGTGTGCGTTCAAACTGCCCTGTTCCCGCCTGATTGATACGGAAATAGGTAGAGAGTTCCATCGGGCAGCGCACTCCTTTGGGGATATAGCAAAACGACCCGTCGGAAAAGACAGCAGAGTTCAGCGCAGCATAGTAATTATCTTTTCGCGGCACAACTGTTCCAATGTATTTGCGCACCAAATCGGGGTATTCTTTGATTGCTTCTGAAATCGAACAAAAAATAATCCCTTTTTCGGCTAAGGTTTCTTTAAAAGTTGTAGCTACAGAGACTGAGTCCATAACGATATCAACCGCAACACCCGAGAGTTTCTTTTGTTCTTCGATGGGGATACCGAGTTTTTTAAAGGTATCGAGCAATTCGGGATCGACCTCGTCCAAACTGTTGTATTTCGGTGCTTTTTTGGGCGCGGAGTAGTACGAAATCGCTTGAAAGTCTGGCTTGGGATAATTTACGTTTGCCCAATCGGGCTCTTCCATCGCACTCCATGCTTCATAGGCCTCCAAGCGCCATTCGGTCATCCAAGTGGGCTCGTTTTTGCGCTGGGAAATCGCCCGAACAATGTCTTCGTTAAGACCAACCGGAAAGGTATCCGACTCGATGTCTGTGTAGAACCCATAGGCATATTCCTTGGATTCAAGTTCTTTTTTTAATTCTTCTTCTGTATAGGCCATAGCAAACCTGTTTTATAGTGAAAAACTCTCTCCACACCCACAAGTGCGATTGGCGTTGGGATTGTTAAATACAAAGCCCTTGCCATTGAGACCACCTGAATATTCAAGGGTTGTACCCACAAGGTATAAAAAACTTTTTTTATCGACCACGATACGCACATCGTTGTCTTCAAATAGCTTATCATCATCTCCAAGAGCCTTGTCAAACGTCAACTCGTATGACAGTCCTGAACAACCACCGCTTTTGACCCCTACTCGCACAAATGAGTTGCTGATGTCATAGCCATCCGACTGCATCATCTGCATCACTTGGTTCCGCGCTTGTAAGGATACTTTAATCATAGCGATTATTTCGAGGTGCTTTTTGTCAACAAATATAGTATATTCTTAAGGATATGATGACAGGCGATACTTTACGAGGCAGAAGGGTAGTGTGAGTAGGTAAATGTTATGGGTTAATTCATTTTTAATTTTTGCAGATCGACTAATCATCTAACTGAGCTTAAAAAAACCTAATTTTGCCGTATGCTTGAGAACAAAGAACCGACCAAAACCCCACTTGACAGTTTGGGGGAGTTTGCCTTAATCGAACATCTTACCAAATCAGCAACTACGAGCTTGCCGTCAACCGTTTTGGGCATCGGTGACGATGCGGCAGTCCTTCAACATGAGGGCGAAACCGTGGTGAGTACCGATATGCTGATTGAAGGCGTTCACTTCGACTTGGCCTATATGCCACTTAAGCATTTGGGGTATAAAGCGGTGGTGGTGAACCTGTCCGACATCCTTGCGATGAATGCGCAAGCCACACAAGTTTTGGTTTCCTTGGCGGTGTCCAATCGGTTTCCCTTAGAAGCGGTCGAGGAATTATATGCTGGGATTCATTTGGCTTGTAAAACCTATGGCGTGGACTTGGTGGGTGGTGACACGACCTCTTCTCAACAGGGGTTGCAGTTGTCTGTAACAGCTTTGGGGATTGCACCTAAAACAGGAGCAGTATTGCGTAGCGGTGCTTCCGAAAATGATCTGTTGGTGGTCAGTGGAGATATTGGTGGGGCCTATATGGGCTTGCAGGTACTGGCACGTGAAAACGAAGTGTTTAAGGCCAATCCGCAACACCAACCCGATTTGGAACCCTATAGCTATTTGGTAGAACGTCAGCTCAAGCCCGAAGCACGAAAAGACATCATCCAACTTTTGCAAGACCTCGACCTACAACCCACTGCCATGATCGACATCAGTGACGGACTATCGTCAGAAGTCATGCATTTGTGTAAACAAAGTGGTGTGGGCTGCCGTGTGTATGAAAACAAAATCCCACTCGATCCGCAGTTTATCAGCGTCTGTGAAGAGTTTAACCTCGACAGTACGACCATTGCTCTGAGCGGTGGCGAGGATTACGAGTTG
Organism: Flavobacteriaceae bacterium; assembly: GCA_022425505.1. GTDB lineage: Bacteria > Bacteroidota > Bacteroidia > Flavobacteriales > Flavobacteriaceae > UBA724. The sequence goes on from JAKMFI010000020.1 coordinate 9,307, forward strand.
TTGTTTACTATCAAACAAACAGACTTTGACAAAATCAAAGGCAATCCCAATCTGACCGTCATTGGTCATATGACTGCCGCGGGGGATGCTCCTTCATTGGTTACTCGTGCTGAAGAAGTCATTCCACTCAATGCCCAGGGCTGGAAGGCGTTTTAGCCGTTCATCAATTCTTCAATTTCCTCGGCTTCTATCGGAATATTTTTCATCAAATTCAGCGGTTCGCCCGTTTGTTGTACCACCACGTCGTCTTCCAATCGAATCCCAAACCCCTCATCGGGAATATAGATGCCGGGCTCTACGGTAAAGACCATATTTGCAGCGATGGGTTCGTCGAGCAGTCCATAGTCATGGGTATCGAGTCCCAAATGGTGGGAAGTACCATGCATAAAGTATTTTTTATAGGCAGGGTCTTTCTCGGTTTGCTTTTGCACATCGGCTTTGTCCAATAAACCCAATCCCAACAATTCGGCAGTCATGATTTTTCCCACTTCTATATGGTATGCTTTCCAATATACACCCTGAACAAGGAGTTTGGTCGCTTCGTTTTTGACGCGCAATACAGCGTCATAAACAGCGCGTTTCCGCTTGGAAAACCGACCAGACACAGGTATGGTTCGGGTCATATCGGATGAATAGTTGCCATACTCCGCAGCCACATCCATCAACAACAAATCTCCGTCTTGACACTGCTGGTTGTTCTCGATATAGTGTAACACATTGGCGTTGGCACCTGAGGCAATAATGGGGGTATAAGCAAAGCCTTTTGAGCGATTGCGCAGGAATTCATGTGCATATTCAGCCTCAATTTCATACTCCCAAACCCCTGGCTTGACAAAACCCAAAACTCGTCGAAAGCCACGTTCGGTGATACCACAGGCCGTTTGAATATGTTCGATTTCCTCTGGGTCTTTGACAGCGCGTAAGCCCTGAAGAATCAAATTGCTTTTCTCATAGTTCTGCGATGTAAATTTGGTCTTACACCACTCGATAAATCGATCTTCACGGGTTTGGGTTTCTACATTTGCCCGATAGTGCTCGTTGGTATTGATATAGATATGTTCAACTTCTTTTGCTAAGGACATAAAATGATCTTCAAACTCAGAAGTCCATTTCACAGTCGCAATCCCCGATACCTCTGTTGTTTCGGCTTGGGTGAGTTTATGTCCTTCCCAAACGGCGATATGGGCGTTTGTTTTTTTGACAAACACCACTTCGCGAAGGCTTGAGTCTTTGGCGTCAGGGCAAAGCACCACAATCGTTTCTTCTTGGTCAATTCCCGTGAGGTAAAACAAGTCACGATGTTGTTCGAAAGGCAGCGTGCTGTCTGCACTGACAGGGTAGGTGTCATTGGAATTGAACACCGCAATGCTATTGGATTTGAGTTGAGCCATAAAGCGCTGACGGTGCTGTGTAAAAACAGGATGAGGTAGGCGGTTGTATTTCATTCTGTAAAGTAAAAAAAATTTATCTTCACAGTAAAATAATCATCATGAAGAATTACCTATTTATTCTCGCCGTGGCCATAGGGTTTGCTCAACCCAAAGCCACCCCAGCCGACAATCTGCTCGAATCGACAAACACGATCGATCGCTTACTGAGTAACTCTTTGGCTGCCCAGCTTCCATTGACCAATATTGGCCCCAGTGTAATGAGTGGCCGTGTAACCGATCTCGATGTGAACCCCAACGCACCACATGAATTTTATGTGGGTTATGCTTCTGGCGGTTTGTGGTACACAAACAATAACGGTACCACATTTAGCCCAGTGATGGACAATAGTCCCACGCAAAACATTGGGGATATCGCTGTGCATTGGCCTTCACACACGATTTACGTCGGCACAGGCGAACACAACTCATCTCGCTCCTCCTATGCAGGGATTGGGATCCTAAAATCCACAGATAAAGGGGCGTCATGGCAACACATGGGCTTGGCGGACTCACATCATATTGGAAAAATTGAAATCAACCCCTCCGATCCCGACGAGGTCGTCGTGGGAGTAACAGGGCATTTGTATTCCTCGGACAGTTCCCGTGGGATTTATAAGACCACAGATGGTGGTGCAAGCTGGACCCAACCCCTTTCATTAGAAGACCCAGTTGGAATTATCGAAATCAGTGTGGCACCTGAAAACTTTGGCGTGCAATATGCAGCGGCATGGGAAAAAGACCGCAAGGCATGGGATTTTGTGGGGAGTGGTACCGGTTCAGGAATTTACAAAAGTACTGATGCGGGTGCATCATGGCGACGAATCAGCACGGAAAACAGTGGTTTTCCACAAGGAAAAGGAGTAGGACGAATTGGTCTTGCCGCTTATGATGCAAAAACCATTTATGCGATAGTTGACAATCAAGACCGCAGACCAAGAAAGCGGAAGGCGGTGACTTCATTGGCCAAACAAGATTTTGAAACCATGTCGTTGGAAGGTTTTTTCGCTATTGATAAAAAACTGCTATCCAAGTTTTTAAAGGACAACAACTTCCCAAAAGAACACACCGCAGAAAGCATCCGCGATGCGGTTCGAGATGGAAAAGTCAAGCCATCCGATTTGGCGCTCTATCTCAGTAATGCAAACAATGATTTATTTGACACACCAGTTGTGGGTGCACAGGTTTTTCGTTCCAATGATGGCGGCAAAACCTGGATAAAAACCCACACGGACTACCTCGATGATGTGTATTACAGTTACGGGTATTATTTTGGGATGATTCATGTCACACCGACTGATGCGGACAGGATTTATATTTATGGGGTCCCCATGTTGACTTCCTCTGACGGGGGGCAAAACTTTACCAGTATAGACGCACCCAACGCACACGTCGATCACCATGCCTTGTGGATTAATCCCAACAACCCTGAACACCTGGTCAACGGCAATGATGGTGGGGTCAATATCAGCTATGACGGCGGACAAAACTGGATCAAAAACAACCAACCATCTGTCGGACAGTTTTATACAGTCTATGCCGACCAACAAAGCCCCTATCACGTTTATGGGGGCTTGCAAGACAATGGCGTTTGGGAGGCCCCACACAACAGTCAGGAAGGGGTAGCTTGGCACCAATCGGGACATAACAACTGGACTGGAATCATGGGTGGTGATGGCATGCAAATCCAAGTTGATCAAAATCATGCAGACATCGTTTATACAGGATATCAGTTTGGGAATTATTTCAGAATCAATCGTGAAACCAATCAGCGTACTTATATCCAGCCCAAGCACAAACTCGGGGAAGCCCCATTGCGGTTTAATTGGCAAACGCCCATTTTGCTATCCCCACACAACAATGATATTTTATACCTAGGCAGCAACAAACTCCACCGATCACTCAACCGTGGGGATGACTGGACTGCGATTTCAGAAGACTTAACTAGCGGAGCAAAAGACGGAAACGTTCCTTATGGCACGCTAACGGCCATCGATGAGTCTCGATTTCAGTTTGGACAATTGGTCGTGGGTTCGGACGATGGTCATATTCACATTTCTACTGATAATGGCTCCACTTGGCAACGTAATAGCGATGATTTACCGCAACGACTCTGGGTGAGTCGCGTTCAGTTTTCCAAGCATGTCTTATCTCGGATTTATGCAACGCTCAATGGCTATCGCTGGGATGATTTTACGCCCTATATCTACGTATCTGAAGATTTGGGTCAAAGCTGGCGAAGTCTTGCACAAGGCCTTCCGCTTTCCCCAGTGAATGTGATTCGAGAAGACCACACCAACCCTGATATCTTATATGTAGGAACGGATAACGGATTGTTTGTGAGTATAGACCGCGGGTTGAGTTGGCAGATGTTTGATAAGGATTTTCCTCGGGTAGCGGTTCACGATTTGTTTATTCAAGAGCGAGACAATGATTTGCTGATTGGCACACATGGACGTTCGATTTATAAGCTTGAATTGGAAGCCATTCAAGCCCTAAACACACTTGTTCTGCGCCCAGTGGGAGTTGTAGAGTCAGAGCCGATAAAGCACTCCAAAAATTGGGGAAGGAAATACAGGGCTTGGTCGGAGGGCGTATCGCCAGATTTTTCTTGGACTTTTTATGCTACCAAACCAGTTCAAGGCATCTGGCAATTAAAGTCCGATCAAAATGTTATTGTCTATGAAGAGGATGTTGAATTGGTAAAAGGTCTCCAGTCGATTCCCTATGATTTGAACTTGAGCCAAGAGCAAGTCAAGAGATACAACCGCAAGCATAAGGCAAAGCTTGAAGCTGCCGATGATGGAAACACGTACTTGCCCAAAGGAAGTTACACGATGCTTTGGAATGATGTCAAAATCAGCATGTTGACAATCGAGTAGTTTGTTTGACAATAGATAAACGCTTTTGACCAAAAAACGGTCAATCTAGGTAAAAGTTGTTAGATTCATTCAAAATCACCAAAATCCTTTGGCGTTCAGGCGTTCAGCACCTAATTTTGTACGAACATTTAGCCAAAAACTATGGGAGTTGTCCTATCTTCTACGATACTGCGAAAGGTTGCCATGGCCTTGTCTGGTCTCTTTTTAATGGTGTTTTTGTTGCAGCATTTCGCAATTAATATCACTTCAGTCTTCAGTGAAACCATTTTCAATCAGTTTTCTCATTTTATGGGAACCAATGCCTTGGTACAATTTGTTCTTCAGCCCATTTTGATTTTTGGGGTGATCTTCCATTTTGTCATGGGCTTTGTCCTCGACATCCAAAACAAGCGTGCTCGCGGTACGCGCTATGCAGTCTATAAAGGCAATGCTAGTTCGAGTTGGGTGTCTAGAAATATGCTGATTTCGGGTGGGACGGTTCTTGCCTTTTTGGTGTTGCACTTTTACGATTTTTGGGTTCCTGAAATGAATTATAAATACATTGAATTCCTCCCCGAAGATCCAAATCGATATTACGAAGAACTGGTTCATAAATTTGAAGATCTGACCCGTGTGATTCTCTATGTGATTTCCTTTTTCTTCTTAGCCCTTCACCTCTCCCACGGATTTTCGTCGGCCTTTCAGTCTATGGGATTAAACAACAAGTACACAGTGGCCTTAAAATCTATCGGAAAAGTTTATGCAATCGGGATACCCGCTGGCTTTGCATTTATTGCGATTTTTCATTTTCTAAATCACTAACATGACCAAACTCAACGCACAAATCCCCCAAGGTCCAATAGCTGATAAATGGACAAATCACAAAAATAATATCCGCTTGGTCAGTCCAGCCAATAAACGTTTGATCGATGTGATCGTGGTTGGTACGGGATTGGCTGGTGGTTCTGCTGCGGCTACCCTTGCCGAACTGGGCTATAATGTTAAGGCGTTTTGCTTTCAAGATTCTCCCCGTCGTGCACACTCTATTGCGGCACAAGGAGGAATAAACGCCGCTAAAAATTACCAAGGCGATGGCGACTCGATTCATCGCTTGTTTTACGATACCGTAAAAGGAGGGGATTATCGTTCGAGAGAAGCCAACGTATATCGACTTGCAGAAGTATCTACCAATATCATTGACCAATGTGTAGCACAAGGCGTTCCCTTTGCCAGGGATTATGGGGGATTGCTCGACAACCGCTCGTTTGGTGGGGTACTCGTTTCTCGCACCTTTTATGCCAAAGGACAAACCGGTCAGCAACTGCTGCTCGGAGCTTATTCGGCGATGAATCGGCAAATCGGTCGTGGTAAAATCAAAATGTACAGTCGTCATGAGATGCTCGACCTTGTCAAAGTTGATGGCAAAGCAAGAGGAATCATTACGCGCAACTTGGTCACGGGTGAAATCGAACGCCATGCAGCACATGCTGTTGTGATTGCTTCTGGGGGTTATGGGAACCTATTCTATCTGTCAACCAACGCGATGGGAAGTAACGTAACCGCTGCTTGGAAAATCCACAGGCAAGGTGCCTACTTTGCCAACCCGTGCTTTACACAAATTCACCCGACCTGCATTCCCGTTTCGGGCGACCACCAGTCAAAACTCACCCTGATGTCGGAGTCTTTACGAAACGACGGAAGAATCTGGGTGCCAAAAAAGAAAGAAGATGCGGAGGCGATTCGTGAAGGACGCCTTAAACCCACCGACTTAGCAGAAGAAGATCGGGACTATTACCTCGAGCGTCGCTATCCCGCTTTTGGAAACCTTGTTCCTCGTGATGTTGCCTCTCGTGCAGCCAAAGAACGATGTGATGAGGGCTTTGGGGTCAACAAAACAGGCGAGGCAGTATTTCTTGACTTTGCTGCAGCCATAGAGCGATATGGCAAAGAAAAAGCACATGTAAAAGGATTGGACGAAAACGACTCTGTACTTGTACAAAAACTCGGAAAGCAGGTCATCAAAGCCAAATACGGCAACTTGTTTCAGATGTATGAGAAAATTGTTGATCAAAACCCTTATGAAACGCCAATGATGATTTATCCTGCGGTGCATTACACCATGGGAGGAGTTTGGGTGGACTACAACCTTATGACAACAGTGCCAGGTTGCTTTGCAATTGGAGAAGCGAACTTCTCTGATCACGGCGCCAACCGACTTGGTGCTTCCGCATTGATGCAGGGCTTGGCAGATGGCTATTTTGTATTGCCATACACCATTGGAGATTATTTGTCAGATGATATCCGCACGGGGGCAATCTCCACGGACTCGCCAGAATTTGAAGAAGCAGAATCAAATGTACGTGCTCAAATTGATGGCTTTATCAAGAATAAAGGAACCAAGACCGTTGATTACTTCCACCGAAAACTTGGAAAAATCATCTGGAACAAATGTGGAATGTCTCGTAATAAAGAAGAACTCTTAGAAGCCATCGCAGAAGTCAAAGCACTGCGAGAGGAATTTTACAAGGACGTTTTTGTCCCTGGTACTGCCGATTCTTTCAATGAGCCATTGGCAAAAGCCCTTCGAGTTGCAGACTTTTTAGAGTTGGGCGAGCTCTTTGCCAAAGACGCTTTAGAACGCACAGAATCCTGTGGAGGTCACTTCCGCGAAGAATCTCAGACGCCGGAAGGAGAGGCACTTCGGGATGATAAAAACTTTACGTTTGTATCTGCATGGGAGTACAAAGGAGAACCGAGCAAAGCCAAACTGCATAAAGAAGTGCTGAAGTACGAAAATATTGAATTGAAAACAAGGTCATATAAATAGCGATGAAACTGAAACTAAAAATCTGGCGACAAGAAAACGCCACCGCAAAAGGGAGCATGCAAACCTATTCACTGGATGGGGTGTCCCCCGATATGTCTTTTTTGGAAATGATTGATGTGCTCAACGAACAGCTGATGGAACAAGGGATTGACCCTGTTGCGTTTGACCATGACTGCCGAGAAGGAATTTGCGGTTCTTGTTCGATGTTTATCAACGGAGAAGCCCATGGCCCAGATCGTTTGGTCACCACATGCCAGTTGCATATGCGAAAATTTAAAGACGGGGATACCATTCACATTGAGCCATTTCGCGCAAAGCCATTCCCTGTGATTAAGGACTTGGTTGTGGATCGAACTGCCTTTGATCGCATTCAACATGCAGGGGGGTTTGTATCGGTAAACACATCAGGAAACACCCAAGATGCCAATGCGATTCCAATTGAAAAAGCGGATGCCGATAAGGCCTTTGACGCGGCGACTTGTATTGGTTGTGGTGCTTGTGTGGCTACCTGCAAAAATGCTTCTGCCATGCTTTTTGTGTCTGCTAAAGTATCTCAATATGCCCTGCTCCCACAAGGTCAGGTAGAGGCGACTGGTCGTGTGCTGAATATGGTCAGTCAAATGGATGAAGAGGGCTTTGGAAACTGCACCAATACTGGTGCCTGTGAGGTGGAATGCCCCAAAGGGATCTCACTGGAAAATATCGCCCGCATGAACCGAGAATTTCTATCGGCGAATGTGAAGGGGTAAAAACAAGACCTTTACCCCATGCATAATCTAGACATTGCTTTACTACAACCCAATACGATTTGGCATGACCCACAAGCCAATCAAGAGTTGATTGCTGATTATCTTCATCAATTACAAAAAAGTGTTCAACTAATTGTACTTCCCGAAACTTGGGCAACTGGCTTCACGATGACACCAGAACAAGTCGCAGAGGCCCCAGATGGACCATCAGTGTTGTGGATGCAAGAGCAAGCAAAAGCGCATAAGGCAGCGGTTTGCGGTAGTTTAGCCATAGCCGATAAGGGGCAGTTTTACAATCGCTTTTTCTTTGTACACCCCGATGGTCGCATGGACACCTATGACAAGTATCACCCCTACACGCCTTCGGGAGAATCACGCGTCTATCGAGCGGGGACAGACTCCGTTACGATAGAGTACATGGGTTGGCGAATTCGCCCGATTATTTGTTATGACTTGCGTTTCCCTGTATTTTGTCGCAACAATGATGATTACGATTTGCTGATTTGCGTGGCCAATTGGCCAGAAGCACGAATCCAGGCGTGGGATACGCTCCTGAGCGCCCGTGCGATCGAAAACATGGCCTATACCATTGGGGTAAATCGCGTGGGTCGTGATGCCTATCGATTGCAATACCCGGGGCACTCTGCCATTTACAATGAGATAGGAGACCGTGAAGGGTTTTTAGATGAAGACCAAACCATAGCGCATATCGTCATCGATAAATCAAAACTGGAAACAACCCGAAAAAAACTCCCTTTTCTACAAGATCGAGATGACTTTACTCTACGATAAACTGTTCTTGTAACTCCCAATTGGCACGCACATCGAGCAGAGGCTCATGGTGATAAACCTTTTCGGGAAAACGTCGATCGAGAAAGCGGCCACTATCCCATATCCCATTGTTGTTCTCATCTACGATCAATCGCACATAGTACTTCTTGGGTTGTAGGTTGGAAAAGACAATTCGCCGTTGCGGGGCTGCTATGGGTAGGTTACGAACAAGATTTTCATTTTCGTCAGTGAGTTGCACAATAATCGGATAGCTCGGCACACCCACAAGCTGAAGATACAAACTCCCATAGTCAGCGGGCTTTTTGGTGCGAAACTGCATTTGAATTGTATCGTTGGACGTATTAAAAAAATCGGTGATTGCCCTTGGAAGTACGTCCAATCGGTAGTTGTCGTTTGGCAGGATGTCAAAGTCAAAGAGAACACGATGCGGGTCTTCAACAGATACTTCAAACGGCACAGGAATCGAGTCACGATCGAGAAGACGCATTTGTGATTTATCAATTGTCAAAATGGGAGTTGAGGTTTCCATGCGCAGGGTATCACTCAAATGTAAAACGCCTGTGATGCTAGGGGATATGATGAGAGAATCCACTTTTGCCTTTCGGATTTGATGTGTGCGTTGGATCTTAAGCGTGTCATGGCGGATGTCGAACTGCAAAGAGTCGGCTTTGAGCTTGTTGTACCAAACATAGAGGGTGTCTGTTTCTTTATCAAAAGATTGTATAGTCTGCACACTGTCGGGAAGGTTAAGCGGAAGTACTTCCAAACCAGTTGGGTCGCCGTAATAACCCAGCCCGATTCGATTTTGACCTGCTTGAAAGACGCGTCCCAATGAAAAGTCGGTTTGTTCTCGAAACAAATCCAAATGAAACAAGCTGTCTGTGGGCAAGTCGATAAAGTCATTGGCATAAGCAATATCATCAGTGCTTTGATCAAAAGTGTAATTGTTTGCGATGTCCTTTTGGGCGATGAGCAAAAATCGACCAGCGCGGACATTGTCAATTTCAAAAACCGCTAAACTGTCGAGCGTGTTGGAGAGGTAGTCAGGCGGACGGTTATAGATAAGTGAATCGGTATAGGTGCTATCGACAGCATAGAGCATCACGGAGACAAAGTTTTTGGTCTCTCTCCCAAAGGCATTTCCAATCGTGCCACGCACCTGAAGGGAGTCGACATAATCCCCAGTGGAGAAGACATAGCGGAAATACGGATAAGGATTTCCTTCGTTGTTATCGACAATGCTTTGCCCAAAATTAAAATTATAGGTGGTGTTCGCTTGGAGCGAATCCATAAGTTCGATTTGCACATACTTGGCGGCGGTGCTTTGTGGAGAAATGATATAGGCAGCCGGATCGATTGGTGGAGAGATAATGAGCTGGTCTTTGAGTTTGTTGAGCTTTATATACTCGTCAAAATACAGTCGAATGCGATCCTCACGAAACTTTGTTGCATTCAGTTCGGGAACTGCGCGCAACAAGACTGGCGGGGTTTCATCTTCAGGCCCACCAGTGGGATTTCCACGCTTTGCACATTGCACAAACAACAACGCGATCAAGCTCCACAAAACCAGGGAAAAGTTATGTCTCATCAACTACAAAGAAACGACTATTTTCAGGACTAAGGAAGGGGGGACTTGGCAAATGCGATGGTAGCTACAGAAACCTGTAAATCCTCAATCTGCAACAAGCAGTTTGCTGCCTCAGAAAGGGTGGTTCCCGTTGTGACCACATCATCGACCAGCAGCAAATGTTTTCCAGTAAAAACAGAAGAATCGACAACGGAAAAGGCATTCTTAATCTGTGCAGCCCGCTGGTGAGTGTTGAGTCGGACCAGGGTTTTTGTGGCCTTGTGGCGGACTAAATTATGCGGTACATAGTCGATTTGAAGTTGTCTGGCAAGCTGCTGCCCAAATTGAGAAACTTGATTATAGCCCCGCTGTCGTTGCCTGCGTTTGTGTAAGGGGATAGGCACAACAAGCTCACAGGATAAAAAGGGGCTATCGATTAGCTTTTGGCCGAGTTGGGCACCGAATAGACTTCCGAGTTGCTCTCTGTTCATATATTTCAATTGATGAATGAGTTGCTGGACAAGCCCTTGCTGTTCAAAAAACAGCAAGGCGGTCGCATGCGAAATGGGAGCAAGTTGTTGGAGTAGCTTGATGAGGGGATTTGATTCGCTGAGATGGGAATTGGTTGGTGGCAGTTCGCCCAAACAATGGAGACAAAGCGTAGTTTTGGGGGGTATCGCCCTGCGACAACCAAGGCAGTAAGACGGGAAAAGGGTATGGATCAAGTCATCAAAAAGTGTAGGCATGGGGCATCAATTGGTCGTTCAATTTACAAAAGAAAGCTTATTTTTGCGCCATGTCTAAAACCGACCAGTTTAAAAAAGTGATTGCCCACGCCAAAGAATATGGCTTCGTCTTTCCGTCGAGCGATATTTATGATGGACTGAGTGCCGTATATGATTATGGGCAACAGGGCGTACTGCTCAAAAATAATATTCGCAACTATTGGTGGAAATCCATGGTGCAACTCAACGAGAATATTGTTGGACTAGATGCAGCCATTTTTATGCACCCCACAACTTGGAAAGCGTCGGGTCACGTGGATGCCTTTAACGACCCATTGATTGACAATAAAGACTCTAAAAAACGCTATCGTGCCGATGTGTTGATAGAGGATTATATTGCCAAGCTGGAAGGGAAAATCGAAAAAGAAGTCACCAAAGCGGCCAAGCGTTTTGGGGATTCGTTTGACAGGGAGCAATTTGTATCGACAAACCCTCGCGTGGTTGGCTATCAAGAAAAGGCAAGCGCAATCAGCGCTCGAATGGCCAAATCACTAGAGGCGGAAGACCTTGCCGACGTTAAGGCCCTCATCGAAGAATTGGAAATCGTATGCCCGTTCTCTGGTTCAAAAAACTGGACGGACGTTAAGCAATTTAACTTGATGTTTGGCACCAAGCTTGGCGCTTCCGCCGATCATGCAACAGATCTCTACCTACGCCCAGAAACAGCCCAAGGGATTTTTGTAAACTTTTTGAATGTACAAAAATCCGGACGTATGAAAATCCCCTTTGGGATTGCCCAAACCGGAAAGGCCTTTCGCAACGAAATTGTAGCACGTCAGTTTATCTTTCGTATGCGAGAGTTTGAGCAAATGGAGATGCAATTTTTCATTCCTCCAGGGACACAAAAAGAGTGGTATGATCATTGGAAAAAAACCCGTCTCAACTGGCATCTATCTTTGGGAATGGGCGAGGAAAACTATCGATTTCACAATCACGAAAAACTGGCGCACTATGCCGATGCTGCCTGTGATATTGAGTTTAAATTTCCATTTGGATTTAAAGAATTAGAGGGGATCCACTCCCGTACAGATTTTGACTTGGGCAGCCATGAAAAGTACGCGGGCAAAAAACTACAGTATTTTGATCCCGAGCGCAACGAAAGCTATACGCCCTATGTATTGGAAACCTCAATCGGACTGGATCGTATGTTTTTGGCGGTGCTTTCTCACAGCTTGCAAGAAGAAGAACTTGAGGATGGCAACTCACGGACGGTACTGCGATTACCCGCCGTTTTGGCACCGACTCAGGTTGCCATTTTGCCCTTGGTGAAAAAGGATGGTTTGCCGGATATTGCTCGTGATTTGGTTGCGGATTTAAAATGGGATTACTCAACAGCTTATGATGAGAAAGATGCGGTTGGACGTCGATACCGACGACAAGACGCACTCGGAACCCCATACTGTGTAACGGTTGATCACCAAACTTTGGAAGACCAAACAGTTACCCTACGCGAAAGAGACTCCATGGAGCAAATCCGGGTGGCAACCAAAGAGTTACCCCAACTGCTGGACGCAAAATTGAATCTCAAGAATTGGTTGACAAACCCTAAAGACTAGTATCTCTTCCCGATGGAAAACCCCAATCGAAGATGAGCTTCGGGGTTACCGCTAGTTGAACTATGACTATCCAAATATCTACCAACTCCGATAAAAGGCTCAAAAGTATACCCAGATCTGGTAATCCACTTCCGGCCGATCGTAGCACCGACTGAAACGCGAAAGATATTGTCCCGATCATCAAAGTCATCATAATATACATCGTAGAGATCGTTATCACCGATATCTTTGGCGGAGGCAAAAGAACTAAACAACTCCACAAAAAGCCCCTTGGCACCGAAATCTCTTCGGTTTAAAAAATACAATCTGTAATAAGGCGAAATCGCAAAACGACGTTGAACAACATCGGAACTATAAGTTTCACCAAAATTGACAAATAGCCCTGTTCCATAGCTAGAATTTTCGTCGATAATTCTTTCGTAATAACCATGGAATGCAGGGAAAAGAAATAAATCTAAAAAGTTAACTCTAATCTCGTTATTTCCAAAAGTATCTGCGGCTTCAAAAGAAGAGTCTTTAACGATTTCAACTTTGATTACCTTTTCTTCTTCTTGCTCTTGTGCAGTGAGGGTGGTAAATAGAAAAAGAAATGTGATTGAAAAGAAAATCGATTTCATGATTGGTGTTTGATTTTTTCAAATATATGAATAGTAATTGTATTGACTACCGACAGCGCGCAACAACTACCAACGCCTGCCCAATGAGATGCCTACTTTTGGTGCGACGCCAGGGCCGTGGGATGTCAAAAAATTCCGGGCAATCCCTCCAAATACGGAAACTGAAAAATTTCGCCTTGTCAGGAACTTCGCCCCAACAGCAAAGCCAACCCCCAGTTCGGTAAAGGGCTTTATCTTATAGGGAGAATAGCGATCATCAATAGTCAGACAGTCATAACAACTTGTGTCTTCCCATGAATAATAATCATAATGTCCTTTGGAAAACATCACAAAACTTTCGACAAAAAAGCCAGCATAGGGTTTGTTCCCAAAATAAATCCGATAATACGGACTTAGTGTAAAACCCTCATAATAATATGGGTTGTCATAATCGCCCAACCGGTCTGTGCCATCCAAGGAAATCAGCATACTCACGCCAAGACTCGATTCGTCGTTGATGATGTGTTCATAGCTCACGTCTAATGCACTAAATATCAGAAGATTGAAAGCATTGATTTGAAATTCATTTTTTGGGGAATCATCTGCATAATCTCCATAACTGCTTTGGGAAAAACCAAATGAGGTAAGGAATAAAGCGAGGATTGTAAAGCAAGTTGTTTTCACGATCTAAGATTTAGGTTTCTTTACCTGCCTCAATAATTGTGCCAGTGGAGAGGTCTGTTGCTATTTTTTGGATCGGATGTTTCCAAATTCGATACTCAACATCGGACGCGTGTTTGATCGTTTGGAGTTTAGATTGGCTTGAATGTCGATTTCGATACTCATAAACGAAAAGGGCATATACCGCCCCCCAATTTTTAAGGGCACGCCAACTGTGCTAACAGATTCTGTAAAATAGGTGTTGCCTAAAAAAAGGTATTGTTTGATTTCATCGGTTCGAAGCGTTGCCCAAAACAGCCCAATCCCAGCTTGGTACTGAAAGCGGAACTTTTGATTTTTAGAGTCAGTATACTTTCCTATCAATATATTGATCTGACGGTAAATTTCATCAGGTTGGTCACCAAAAAACACATATTCATCCCCAGTATAATAGCCCATGCTGTAAAGCGTTGTGTTGCGAAAGAGATTAAGCTCAATCCCTTCGGCATAATAATCATCAATCACATCTAACGTCCCTTTAACCGATAGAGAATATTTGTCAATCGATTGGGCTTGCGCAAAACATAAGCCAACCAAGATCGTCAATAGCCAATTTAGAATGTTTTTATAAGTTGTTAAGATCATAGCCAATCAATTATGGGTTAGCTTACCAACACAAATACTTACTGTCGGTCGAACAATGATTTTTTTGTGGTTGAGGTGCGTTTGCAGGTCGATCCCAATGCTCAAAAAGGAAAAGGGCAGATAGCGACCACCTACTTTTACAGGAAAACAAAGCGCTCGTGGACCAATCGTTTTTTGAGTTTAACAGTCACGCCTCCCAGAGGTAGTTGAACCGAGTTGGTCTCATTTGTTGTCACAAGAAGCAGTCCAATTCCTGCTTGATACTGAAAGCGAAACTTTTGGTTTTTGGAATCGATGTACTTTCCAATCAAGGCATTGATCATGGTGTGTCTTTCCTTGGGGAGGTAATCCGAAGACACATATTCGTCTCCAGAAATATATCCCAAGCTATACACAAACGAGCGAGAAAAGGCATTGAGTTCAACCCCTTCCGCATAGTAACTGTCTGCATAGGGGTCAAGCGTTCCCTTGATCGCCAGAGAATATTTGCCGATCGATTGGGCTTGCAGTAGCGATAAACTAAAAAACAGAAAAAGTAGGTATATCGTTTTCATGATTTGGAAATGGGATAAACATGAGTTTAAGGTAAACATTTTTTTTAATTCATGTCTATCCATCTTTGTATTTTAGCAATCATGAAGATCATCTCCTATAACGTCAATGGCATTCGCGCAGCACTGCGCAAAGATTTTTTAGCTTGGCTA
This sequence comes from Flavobacteriaceae bacterium, assembly GCA_022425505.1. Classification (GTDB taxonomy): domain Bacteria; phylum Bacteroidota; class Bacteroidia; order Flavobacteriales; family Flavobacteriaceae; genus UBA724. The sequence goes on from JAKMFI010000020.1 coordinate 24,476, forward strand.
AAAGCAGCTTCCCCCGATGTTCTTTGTCTGCAAGAAATCAAAGCCACTCCCGATCAATTTGACCCAAATGTGTTTAAAGAATTGGGTTATCACCACAACTATTGGTACCCCGCCCAAAAAAAGGGATATAGCGGAGTGGCGGTATTGTGCAAGCAAGAGCCAAACAAGGTGGTCTATGGCACCGGCATCGACTATATGGACAACGAAGGGCGCAACCTCCGTGTCGATTTCGACGAGGTATCGGTCATGAGCTTATATCTGCCTTCGGGCACCAACCCCGCCCGACTGGAATATAAGTTTACCTATATGGATGATTTTCAAGCCTATATAAACTCCCTAAAAAAAGAACATCCCAATTTGGTGATTTGCGGAGACTATAATATCTGCCACGAAGCCATCGACATCCATGATCCCGTGCGAAACGCCAAGGTTTCTGGCTTTTTACCCGAAGAACGCACTTGGCTAGATGGATTTATCAAACAGGGCTTTACCGATTCGTTCCGTCATCTCAACGAAGACCCTCACCACTATAGCTGGTGGAGCTACCGCGCCAATGCTCGTGCCAATAATAAGGGTTGGCGTATCGACTACGCCATGGTATCCGAACCCCTGACCAAACACATAGAAAGAGCGTTTATCTTGCCCCAAGCTGTCCATTCTGACCACTGTCCTGTTGGCGTCACTTTGAATATGGATTTATGAAATACATCAATTTACCTCACTCGGATGTCCGTGTGAGTAAAATCTGTTTAGGCACCATGACTTGGGGCAATCAAAACTCCCAAGCGGAGGGTTTTGAACAGATGGATTATTCGCTCGAAAAAGGAATCAATTTTTTTGATACAGCAGAGTTATACCCGGTACCTGCAAGCGCCGACACATACGCTGAAACGGAGCGCATCATAGGCAATTGGTTTGCCTCTCGAAACAATCGGGAACAAGTGATTTTGGCCACCAAAATCGCAGGACCAGGGGCCTATACCGCTCATATCCGCACCACAGGGTTTTCCCCCGATAGTATCCAACAGGCCCTAGACGGGAGCTTGCAACGACTTCAGACCGACTATATCGATTTGTACCAGTTGCATTGGCCAGAAAGAAACTCAAACTTTTTTGGTTCTCTTGGATATAAACCAAACGAAAATGAAGAATGGGAAGACAACTTCCGTGAGATTTTAGAGACCCTTGACGATTGTATCAAAGCGGGTAAAATCAGACATATCGGGCTATCCAATGAGTCTTCTTGGGGAGCGATGAAGTATTTGGCACTATCGGAGTTTGCAAACCTACCGCGTATGAAAACGATTCAAAATCCATACTCCCTTCTCAATCGAAAGTTTGAAGTCGGCAATGCCGAAGTTGCTCACCGTGAGCAGTTGGGGCTATTGGCCTATTCGCCCATGGCTTTTGGGATTTTGTCTGGAAAGTATCGCGACGGAAAACTTCCAGAAAATAGCCGCCTTCAACTCTTTCCCAGAATGGCACGATACAGCAGTGAGGAGTCTCTTCAAGCGACGGAGCTTTATGCTGCCATTGCTGATAAGCACGGCTTGTCTTTGGCACAAATGTCATTGGCTTTTGTGACCGACCAACTCTTTGTGACTTCCAATATCATCGGGGCGACAACCATGGCGCAACTACGAGAAAATATCGCTTCTGCTGCGCTGACTTTATCAGAAGAAATTCTAGACGAAATCGACGCAGTGCACAAGCAATTTTCTAATCCGGCGCCTTAGAACAACAACTCCACCAATCCACAGATATTGTCGAGTGCAATCACTTTGAGTTTGGAGGTGGGGAGTTTGCTTTTTTGGGCGACGACTAGGGTTGTGAAGCCAAGTTTTTCGGCTTCTTGAATACGTTGCTCCACACGGGGGACGTTGCGCAGTTCGCCAGAGAGCCCAACTTCAGCAGCAAAGCAAAATTTTTCGGGGATGACCACGTCCAAGCTACTTGATAGTATGGCAGCAGCCACTGCCAAATCGAGAGCGGGATCTTCAATACGAATGCCACCTGCGAGGTTGAGAAATACATCTTTAGCGCCGAGCTTAAACCCTGCACGCTTTTCCAAAACCGCCAACAACATATTGAGTCGTTTGACATTAAAGCCCGTACTGCTTCGCTGTGGGGTGCCATAG
>JAKMFI010000066.1 GCA_022425505.1 Flavobacteriaceae bacterium
AACTACATTAATGCAGGTAAGTTGTCTGTAGATCCACTTAGTCCAGACGATGTGTTGTGGACAATTGTTAGAGATCCTGTATCCAATTATAAGGGTCAGGGAGAAATCCAACCTGGAACAGAAACGACAAATAGCCCAATTTATATTCCTGCAGGGAATGACTTTGACAATTCGGTATTCCTCGAACTCGCAGTCAATGGACAAGGTGATTGTCCAAACTTCATTGATACGAAAATCTTCGAAATCCGCTTTGTTGATGAGGTCATCATTGATGCTGGAAGCCCAGGATCAATATGTGAGGGAGAAGACTTTCAAGTATCTGGAGCATCGATTTCTGGAATATCTCTTGATGATGTTGTCTGGCGAGCAGTTCGCAGAGTTTCTGGAGGACCAGATGCAACTGCTGACGGTTCATTTGATTATCCAAATAGCCTGAATCCAATATATACACCTGGACCAGGTGATATTGCTAACGGCGAAGTTAAACTGATTTTAGAGTCAGTTGGTGCGAGTAATATTTGTGGAAATGACGAAGACTATGTTCTTGTTGAAATTGACCCAATTGTTGATGTTTATGCTGGGCCAGACGTCGAGTTTTGCTCTAGTTACAATGGTGGAGTTATTGAAATTAAAGGTTGGTCGAGCCGCTTTAATTCGAGCTCATGGGTGAAAGTCAATCCAAATGGAACAACCTCAACGGTTGGGATCATCGAAATTGGAGATGCGGATGTTCAGTATACCCTACAACCAGAAGATTTAGCTCTTGGGTCGGCAACGCTTCGAATTGCTTCATCAGGTTCTGGGGAGTGCAGCGCTAGTGGACAAGACCAGATGACAATATTTACGTCTGAAGCGATTGATGCAACAGCTGGTGAAATAGGAAGTATTTGTTCTGATGACTCCTTCACGATTAGTGATGCAGAGATTTTAAGTGATATCAATGATATAGAGGAATTTGAGTGGAGGCTAGGTGCAGGAGCGAATGGATCAATCTCAAATTCAAACTCACTAACGGCAACCTATAATCCTGATCCTGCTGACTCGAATGTAACCCTTGAACTTCATATCACATCAAGATCACTTACAACAACCTCCTACACTATGCCTGATGGAAGATCTGGCGTTTACAACTTTAATTGTTCTCCACGAACGGAAATTCTTTACAAGGATTTGGTTGTTGCTGGCAATTTGATCGATACTGGTGCATCGATTACGGGGGGTGAAAACCCGATTTGCACAGATGCGACCTTTGAAGTGTTCTCTATCGATAACTTACAAAACTCGATTTTCTACAATTGGACAATCCCGAATAATGCTACCCTAGTTGATACGATAGATGGCGGAAAAACGATTCATGTTTCGTTTGCTAACTATACTCAAAATAGTAATGAGACAGTTACTGTGACTGCCTCAAACGGTTGTGATGGCCAGTCGATCACTTTAAATAAAGCAATTGAAATTAACTCCGAGCCCGTAATAACCCTCGATTCCGGGGTTAGCTCTGAAACTCAAGAATTGTGCTTAGATGAGGATTTGGTTGATATTGTTTACTTACTTGACGGAGGAGCCAAAGATCTCCAAGCAGAATTACAAATCACATGGTTTGATGGAACGACCCCAATGGCAACCCCACCATTAGATAATTTTTCTTTTGACCAACTTTCAGACAGGGTAACTGCTTCTGGTCAATACAGCGATGCAGCACAAACGGGAACCTATACTTATCAAATTAAGTATGTTTCATCGGCCAATTGTTTTGTTACAAATATTTTAGCAGATGGTTCGTTGACCTTACGAGCACCTCCTACCCTTACATTAAACTCGGGATTAGCTAGCGAAAATCAAGGTCCATTGTGTAGTGGAGACCCCATTGTTGATATTGAGTATCAAAACTCAGGTGTTTCGGTGGTTGTATCATGGTCTACAGGAGCCAAACCAACGGGAATTGACTATAATCAAAATGCGGATCCTTTTGTGATCTCAGGAAGTCCTGTTGTTCAGCCAGGTGTAGCAACTTCAACGTTTACCTATACGCTGACTCCAATCGATGCGAATGGCTGTGAAGGTAATCCTGTTTCTGGATCCATAATCGTTGACGCACCCTCACCTGTTGAGCCAAGTAATTCAAACATCAATAATCAAATATATTGTGAGGGAGAAAACATTTCGTTCACCTATTTCTTAAGTGACAACCTAACCACTCAATTACCAATAACATGGACGATTACGGATATAGATGGAGGTACAGTAGTCAATACTTCCACTTCAAACAATGCCCCTGCTGGGATTACTCCGATATGGAACTTTAGCGACTCACGACTTGTTATCACTGGGGTTGCTTCATCAGGGCCTGAATTTTTAAGAGAATATGATTTTGAAATTGATATTACAAGCCAAGCAAACGCATGTACTACCTCGTCTAGTGTCAATCCTGGAGGTACATTTAGTATTTCACAATCCCCTTCACTAGCCTTACATGGGGCACAACTAAATATTAATGGTTCACCAAAATTTACAGGACCTAGAAATCAAGCACTGTGTGAAGGCACGACTCTTGATGAAATCTTTATCCGTGTTTCGGGAACGAATCAGGTACCCGTTGCCTCTGGGCTTCCAATTGGAATCAGCCAACCGACTCAACATCCAGATGACTCCTCTGTTTATGTTTTACAAGGCACTCCATCCAATGTCAATAGTGACAATGAATATAATTATGAAATTATTGTTGATTCTGAGTATGGTTGCAGAGAGGTGTTTACAGGAACGATTTATTTAGATAAGAACTATGATATTCTTTTGACCTCGTCTCCAGCAACTGATGGACAAGAAATTTGTGGAAGTTCAAGTCTGCAACCTATAAGTTATAGTTACTCCCCTGGAGTAGCAAATGCCGTAGTGAGTTGGAGTGTACAAGAGGTAGGAAGTACTACTACATCGTCTCAAAAGCCATCGGGTGTAATTGCAAATGATTCGGGCTCATCTATAACAATTGAAGGAACACCAAGTGCTATAGATGTTAATGGAGATGGTTTGACTGAACAAAATATAGTGACCTTTACAATTGAAACGACCACACCGAATGGATGTTTAGACGGAAGTGGTAACTTGGTAAGAGAGGAAAAATCAGGAGAATTTAAAGTGACCCCTTTACCAGATTTAACAAGACTTTCTCAATTTGCTACTCTTAGTGCTTGTGAGGACGAAACAATTGAAATTGAATTTGAAGCTTCACCAAATGTAAGAGTGGATATTTCATGGAGCCAGCAAATCATTGGAAACAACTTATCGATGGTTCCAGATGTCAATAACAAATGGAGACTCACGGGCAACGTGGTCAATATCACAGAAGACTTCACACTAGATTACACCCTAATTGCGATAGACAACACTTCACAATGCGAGTCAACGCCAATTCTTGGAACTATTTTGATTCAGAACAAGCATGAACTCAATCTCACGGATGGATCAAACAATCAGCAGGTGTGTGAAGGAAGCCAAATTACTCCAATTGTTTATGAGTTTGGCGGAGGAGCTAGTTCGGTGAGAACATCCACTTTACCACCCGGTTTAATTCCAGTGATTGATCCCGAGGGCAAAACGATTACCATCTCTGGAACACCAACCTCACCAGTTAGTGTTGATACTGAAAAGATATTTACAATAGAAACGCTTGGGAATGGAGGCTTATGTGAAAAAGTTGTCGATACAATAAAAATTAACCTTAGCCCGAAACCAAGATTTTCAAGTGTTGCTCAAAACTATACAGTATGTGAAGGCGAGCCAATTCCAAATATTGAATTTGGACTGTTGGATGGTGCCAATGAAGTTCTTGTTTCTTGGGACAAAACACCCCCAGGAATTATTGACAATCCAATCGACTTTAGTGACCCATTAACACCTCCAGTGTTTAGCTTTAGCGGAACCCCATCGGGAATCACAGAAGACACTGCTTACTCCTTTAGTCTTGTTGCAGTAAATACAACTACGGGTTGTCAGTCAGACAGTATTCAAGGAACAATTATAATCCAAAACAGCCATGAGTTGAGTAGAAATATCGGACCAGCGTTTCAGGAACTTTGTGAGGGAGAAGAAATGCAAACCATTATTTACCAGTGGGGCGGTGGTGCTACTTCAGCTCAAGTTACAGGCTTGCCAATTGGCTTGAGGGTAGAGACCGATTCCAGCAATAAAACGGTTACCATTAGTGGTTCTCCGACGATAACATTAACCCAAGACGAAGATTTAGAGTTTTATATCAGCTCACAAAACAACATGGATAATTGCACTGCCAAAGTCGATACACTTTCTTTAAAAATGATTAAGAAACCAAGTGTTGAAGTCACTTCTGGGGCACGTGTTCAGTCAGGTATTTGTGAGGGAACCCAAATAGACCCTGTTACATTCAGAATATTCAACGGTGCAACGAATATCCAGCTTATATGGGAAAACGACAACATCCCACCTGGGTCGGTTTATTTGGATGATACACAACAATCAAGTGGTTTGTATACTTTACGAGGAATCATAGATGGGTTTGATGTAGATCAGACATATAACTATTCTTTGAAAGCGGTTAATCTTGGTAAAGGATGTGAGTCGCTAGAGTTGGTAGGTAGTTTGGGCGTACAAAAAGGCCATGTGCTCACAAGAACACTAGGTTCGAACACACAAATAATTTGCGAAGGAAATGCAATTGAGCCAATTCGATTTAAATTCAGTGGAGGTGCAGTTTCAGCAGCTCCAGTAAATCTTCCTGCGGGGCTTCAATGGCTAATTGATGGAGACGAATTGGTGATTAGCGGAACACCAGTAACAACAAATGTTGATGAATTAACAACTAAGAACTTTATTGTTCAATCGATTGGGAACAACTGCGAAACCATAGATTTGCCTGTTGAAATATCGATTGAGCCGGATGCTGAAATTAATCTCGAGTCTCCAGCTAGCACTTCTAACCAATTTGTCTGCCAAGGCTTCCCAATAGAAGATATCACCTATTCCTTTAGCGGAGGTGCCGTTGACGCGATTTACAATGGCCTTCCTTCAGGTCTCGACATCGAAATCACTCGTGATATAGTTGACAACACCAAAGTTTCCAAGTTAACGATTAAGGGAACGCCTAATGTTGTTGTAACGACAGATACTCCATTTAATTACACCATTAAAGCACTCAATAATAATGGCTGTGAGCAAGACGAGCTAACAGGGTCAATTACCGTTAAAGCGAATGCAGAGCTAACTTTAGTCAGTACCAGTTTGTCACAAAATCAAACCCGTTGTGTTGGAGAAGATATTATACCAATAAACATTAGCTATGAAAATAGTTTACCTCCATCTGTAACGGGCATGCCAAACGGCTTATACACCGATAATAGTACGCCAGGAATTCTGAAAATTAGAGGTCAAGTAACAGATTTACAATTAGGCAATCCAAGTCGTATTATATCTGTAGTTGGCACCAACGCAAATGGCTGTCAGTCTCAAGAGATTGAAATTTCAATTAATGTAGAGCCAAGCTTCAATATCAAGCCAGTTATTGAAGTCCAAAATCCATTAGACGTAGGCAACCCTAGTGGAGCATCTTATATCAAGAATATCACTTGCTATGATAGCAATGATGGAGAAATCATGGTGAACTTGGAGGGTGGGTCTTCGACATCTGTTTACAACTATGTGTGGAGTGGGCCAAATAATTACGTCAATACTACACAAAATAATCACATCAAGAATTTGTCTAAAGGAACCTATACTGTTGAAGTCGAAGCTCAAGGTGCACGCGGTTGTTCGATTACGCAAACCTATACGATTACCGAGCCCGACCCAATTGATATCATTACAAATGAAATTCGACCAGTGTCTTGTACTGGTTCGGAGGATGGAATGATCTCGGTAACAATCAATGGTGGAAACGAAAACTTCTACAGAAATTTCATTTGGGAGGTGCTCCAAGAAGATGTGAGTTGTACAACATATACCATACGACTTCGCGACAATGATAACGATGGAATATTTGATATCGCGGATGCTGATATTGATAACAATGGTTCTACTGATCCAGGAAAGACGGATGTTAACGGAGATGGGATGATAGACGAAGCCAACGATCCAAATTTCTCTTTCGGTACAGTATCTTATCAGAGTTGTGATGGCGTATTTATTCAAAACAATATCCTGAGAGGGGAATTCTCAGCAAATGGAATTTATCAGGTTTGTGCAGTACCAAATACCATTACTGCCGATGCCAAACTCGATCACGATCTCGATCCTAACACAGATGATATTGCGTCGGTTTCGATATCTGGGGGCACTTCATCATGTTCAGCTGGGACATGGATGAAAATTGATCGATTGAAAGGAAGTAGTCTGGCTTCCAATTTGATTGAAGGAATATATCGTTTGACCGTAATTGAGGGGCCTGACTTAAACGATATTGAATCAAATGATCTGGAAAGTCTTCGTAACGATCCTGATATATGTATCAAAGAAAGAATCTATGAGCTGCCAAAAGATCAAATTTTATATGGCTCAGTTCGTGTAGACGACACCTATTGCTCGCTCAGTGGGGGGTATATCGATATTGACGTGAACCAAAGTGCTGGTGAAATCTATTTTTATTACGACGGAGTTCGTGTGCCCAATTCAGATGTTGAAGTCATCGCAGCAGAATTTGGAATTAACACTTATCGCGTGCTCATTCAGAATCCAAACAGCAACGGCTCTTTTGAAATTCGAAATGCGACTGGTTGTGGGGTTGTGGTTGCCCAAGATCTGCTAGACACCAATGTCCTCACTCCAATTATAAGCTATACAAGCCCAGAACTTGAGAAATATGGTACAATCAGCGAACGTAGTAATATCTTATTTACGCTTGCTGGCAACACAAGTTATTATCGAGTTGAATGGGACTTTGGAGATGCATCTCCAATAGCGACAGGAGAGAGAGTATCACATCAATATTTTGCAGATGGCACCTATACGGTCACCGTATATGTTTACAACGCATCTGGATGTTTCTCTACAGCAACACAAGAAGTTGTAGTTGGTAAAGGATACACGATTTTGATGCCGAATGCATTTAGTCCCAATGGAGATAATATCAATGAAATTATAGGACCAGTGTTTACTGGGCTCAAAGCAGTTGAATTTTATATCTATAACAGTCAAGGAATTTTAATTTACCAAGAGTTTGTCTCTGAAAACAATCTGTCAGCAAACGGTACGATTGAAATCAATGGTTGGGATGGAGAAAACTCTGATCCATCATCTAATTTCTATGTCTATAAAATTATTGGAACAAGAATCAATGAGGAGTTGGTAACCAAAACAGGAACAATATTTTTAATCGAATGAGAACAGTGAAAACCACTCATATTGGTTTATTATTATTGTGTGTATTTTCTATAGGATTTGCACAGGATGGCTTTGTTTCTACTTCCCGCAACATGCAGTTTATCAATCCGAGCTACCATGGAATCAATATGGTGTCAAAAGCAGGGGTTTATTACAGTCAATTTGACTACGGAGACGGGACATCGTACATTGACAACAAATACCTATATGGAAACTTTGCTTTTGAGGATATGAATTTCAGTATAGGACTCGATGTAAACTCCTTCAGCTTAACAAACCTGGGTCTGACTGAAAACAAAATTGACCTAAGTTATATATATAAAATCCCGATCAATTTTGACACCTATATCCTTGGCGCTCTTACGCTTGGAATTGGATCGGATAATATTGATCGTGGTGAGCTGATTTTTCAAGATCAGATTGACCTCACCCTCGGGACCATCTCAGGAGTTTCCAGAGACCCATTAGCTGACTTTTCTCCGTCAACCAACTATTTCGACATTGGTGCTTCAGCTCTAATTTACAATGAAAGGTTCTTGATTGGATTGAGCTTAGACCATATCAACACCCCGAATGTTTCCTTCAATAACGAGTCTAATATCGAGAAAGAAATTGCATTTTCCCTTCAAGCTGCCCTCGAGTTTAATGTCAACCAATACGGGAGAAGTTTTCTCCCAGACTATTCATACATGATGATGTATCTGTATGCACAACAAGCTGGAGAAACCTTGAGAATCTACTCATCTCAAGAACTGCAAATGGACGGATTTACTTTGGGGATCCTCCAATCTCTAGCAAAATATAGAGAAAATAACTCACTCGAATTTGGTTTGATATCTGGATTCTCATCCGAGAATTATCGTGTTGATTTGACCTATACATTCCCAAGTTCACAAACTACATACAACCCGCCATCGATTGTGCAAATTGGTGTGACTATGGATTTTGACCGATTTTCCCGAAACCGAAGAGGGAACTATAAGCGCCTGAGTACGAATAATATGTAAGACCTCATTACGTTCGTGTTATTATTATTCGGTTTTCCATTGATACAATTCTAAAAATTTGTTAATTTCAAAACTTGAATATTATTACTAAAACTTTCAATTTTGCGCCCATTTCTAAACTCATCTTTACTCCTTTTATTGTTTTGGTCGTGATTACAGCTGTCATGTGACACGGAACTTTTCGAAATCGATAAGTTGAGCCAAAACACGGGCCTAACTCCGAGTTTACAACTCCCCATTGCACAAGCAGAAATCCAGCTCAACTCTTTTCTTGATCGACTAGATTTTGATGTGGATTATGAGCGAGACACCTATGCGACGATCTATATCTCTGACACAATTCAAAGACTGTTAGAAATCTCAATTGAGGATGTCTATGGCCCGACTGAGCTTTCTGCTGAAGTAGAGTCTTCATACATTTTGTCTCCCGTAGAATTGGAAGACACAACCAACGATTTTAATCGAATTTCGATGAGCCAAGCGACTCAACTTCCTGATGGCACAACAACAGTGATTCCTCCATTTCAGTCTATAATTGTTCTGGGAACCATAGATATGTATAACGAACCATACCGAAGTGCCAGATTTTTTGATGGTTCAATTGCATTTACGGTCACCAATGAGTTCCCTATGGATGCGGATGTAAGAATACTACTTTATGATGAAAACGACCAACTAATCACATCTTCTGAAACCTTTTCGGTAGCAAAAAATACTTCAGAAATGTCTTCTATTCAGATTGACGGTTTGACCATCTCTAAAATATTAGAAGCTGGGGCTGATCTCAGTGACTCGCTTGACGATCAGGCAGACAACTATAAAAGCCCAGAAGATATATTAGACGAGCTTACAGAGGACATCAAAAATGAATTTAGTTTACAGCTTACCGAAGATTCCTGCACAGAGAAATTGCCATCTACGATTTCGATGGGTGCGGAGTTTCGCGTGCATAAAAACCTTGACTTTGGCGCAATGTATGCACACTACGCCTCTCCTTATTACAAGCGAGACACCTATGCATTTTCTGCCAATTTAGGGATTCGTAACGCACTTAGCTTATCACCTACAATGATGATCGTTGGAGGCGATACCGTCTGGGCTTGTGCTGCAGCATTTCGTTTTGGGCCTTTGCAATTTCATATGGCAATAAATGATTTTGGTGGCATTGCGACTCCAGCCGATGCACAAGGAATTGGGATCCAAATGGGAATGAGTTATGTTTTCCCTTTTGCGTTAATAAAGTAGGTAAACAGCAAACCTATTCTCGAACTATCGGAGAACCTACTTCAAAACTTTCTATACCAAAATACTGTAGTGCAGCCAACAAATGATCAAAAATATCGGCAGTCAGATGCTCATATGCCACCCACTCTTTGTCATTGCTAAAGGCATAAACTTCCAATGGAGTTGCACCAAATTGGTTGGCAGGGAGCTGGCGACACATCACCGTGAGTTGATCACTGATTTTGGGATGCGTTTTTAGATAATTTTCAACATACTGTCGGTAAACACCCAAGTTGGTTAGATTTCGACCATTAATGGCAAGCGACTTATCGCTTTTTGACGCTTGATTATCTTGATCGATTTCAGAAGTTCGTTCTGAGAGATAGGTTGAAATTCGTTCAACTTGATGCAACTTTTCCAATTCACCGCTTTCCAGAAAGCGAATACTCGGCGTACTGATCAGAATGGAGCGTTTGATACGCCGCCCTGCAGATTCTGCCATACCACGCCAATTCTTAAAGGAATCGGAAATCAAATTATAGGTTGGAATTGTGGTAATGGTTTTGTCAAAGTTCTGAATTTTAACGGTTGACAGATTGATCTCGATCACATCTCCATCGGCGCCGTATTTTTCCATGGTTACCCAGTCGCCGATACGCACCAAATCATTGGCTGCAATCTGAATACTGGCCACAAATCCCAAAATGGTGTCTTTAAAAACCAGCAATAGCACAGCAGATAGCGCCCCCATTGCCGTTAAGAAATATCCGACCTCTTTCCCTGTGAGTATGGAAAAAATAACAATAATCCCGATTGCCCAAATGAGCAACATAAAAACTTGTATATAGCTATCGATGGGCTTGTCTTTAAATGAATCTAGTGTCAATAGAAAAGACCGTAGCGTTTGTAGAATACTTCGAAAAATCCAAATGGTTACAATAACTCCATAGACGTTGAGTGTGGTCAGGACAACAGATGTAGTGTAGGGACTGTCAACAATCCAAAAGGGCACAACAGACAATAGAAAAAAGTAGGGGACAACTCTGGAGAAATAGAGTGGAAATTCGGATGATAAAAGATAATCATCTAGATGTGTTTTTGTCCGCTTGGAAAGCTTTTTCAAAAAACTGCTGATGACTAACTTTGATGCGACTGCAAATGAAAAGGAGACTCCAAGTAGCAGGGAAGAGATAATCAGAAAGTCAATCCACCAAACGAGTCCAGGGTCAATATTCTGCCCATTTAACAACTCCATAAATAAATAACGATTATATTCCATACTCAAGCAAATTCATTACTTTAAATTCAATTATAAAGATAACCAAAGATTATAAAAAACGCCTGCACAGAGGAGATATGTCGTGCAGGCGTAAAAACAATAACTAACAAAAAATTATTAAGACGTTATATTCATTACATTTATCGTGCCAAAATTTTAAATTGATGCTTCAACGAACTTTACTTCCCATTTTTTTGCTTGTCATCAGCGTGTTTTCTGGAGTCAGGGCGCAAACGTTTACGATTGCTTCTGATCGAATTGAATACATCGATCCAGAAACTCATAAACTCATTACGATAACAGAAAAACTTGGAGATTTTAAATCGATTGAACTTTCACGAGTGGACAATTATTTTTCGCTATTCATTTCCCAAAAAATGATGCCAGCACTAGTGAAACACTCAATTATTTCTTTAAACTTTATACATCTAAAGTTCCAGATGAGTGGCTTAGTTTCGAGGAAGAGTTGGGCTTGGTTGGTCTCGAAGACGGGGACTACACTTTGCTGATTATGGCAAGATCTGATACCGGTCAACAATCACAAAATACCTTAGAGATACATATGGATGTACCGCCACCATATTGGCGGACTTGGTGGTTTGCGCTATGTGTTCTTGTGATTGTTTTGGGAATTGTATTATTGTGGAGGTCATACGAATACCGCATCATTAAAATCAAGAAAGACCGCGATTTACAGATTTCAAATCTAGATGCGCATGCCTATCGTGCCCAAATGAATCCGCATTTTATTTTTAATGCCCTCAATGGCATGCAAGCGGCAATGCTACTTCGTGGAGAGAAGGAGTTCAATAAGTATATTACCTCTTTCTCCAAATTGATACGCAACACCTTTGAGATGAGTAACCTCGATAGGTTATCTCTTAACGACGAGTTGGATTATATCGAAAACTACATTGCCTTACAAGCACTCCGGCTCGAAAAAGCCATTCATACAACGATTACTATTGATGATAATATTGAACCAGATGTTACCTATCTGCCTTGTATGATGCTGCAGCCAATCGTGGAGAATGCAATTGTTCACGGACTGATCAAAAAAGAAGGAGAAAACAAGATTGATATTCACTTTACTAAACTCCCATATTTTCTAAAATGCCGAATAATAGACAATGGGATTGGTCGCAAAGCCGCTGCAAAACAAAGTGAGAAGTATAAAAAAACACATAAGTCCTTTGCTACCCAAATTATGAAACAGCGAATCGATATTTTTAACTATTACAACAAACATGAATTGAGTTTTAGTATCGAAGACCTATATGATGACAAAGGGGAACCCAGTGGAACTGCGGTGAGCTTAATGATACCACTCGACTTTAAGTCGCGTGAGAAATAAGTTCAGAATACGGGATGCAAACTGCATATCCTTTTGCTGAAAAATACGCTTTACTCGTTTTGGGACCACAAGCAAGAACAAAATCACCTCCCCAAGCCCCCAAACTCTTGACAACCCCTTCATAGTCGGAAAACGCAGTCTGCTGAACAGGTGGGATACCGATCAGTTTGGATATGATGCTTTCATGAGCGAGCATCAGGGTTTGAAACTCACTCGCTTTTTGTGTTTTTACAAATCGAGTTGTTAAAGCATTAAGGGCATTGCGTACCTCATCTGATACACCACGATAGTGGTTTTGTATCGAAGTCCGACTGTTTTGCTTTTTATTCATATATACAAAAAACAAATGCTCATGAAATGAAGGTACAAAAGCAACATCTACTACAGTTGGCTTTTGATGAATAAGTTGATAGGTAATCGGATTGTGTTTTTGGGCGCAAGCGATGTCATAACCACTTCCTCCAAAAACCTTTTGTTGGACATAAAATGGATTCACATTGGCCCATTGTGCCACATTATTGACCAATGTCGAGGAACTGCCCAATCCCCAGTCTTTGGAAAAACCAAGCTGAGTTTCAACTACAAACCCAGTAGAGTTTACCAAAAAATCAGGATTAAGTTCACGCGCTACCAACAAAATTTGCTGCAATCGAGAAGTGGTTTCGTTCGTCTGTAAAGTTGACCGAAAATCATTGACATGAAAATGGTCTTCAAACCAAATGTTTCCGTCTACATCCTTAGCGACCCAGTGTATCCCTAGTTCTTTGTTATCAATGACCGTCATGCTTTGCCCCAGTTTGGTTGGTACAGCAAGCGCACAGGCGCCATCAATGACCGCGTATTCACTGGTAATCAGGAGTTTTCCAGAACTAAAAAAACTTAGGTTTTTCGCCATGCCATAAGTGCTTGTTCAACAGCGTTAAAGCTGACAACATTGGATTTAAAATACTCAACCATTGCCTGTTTTTCAGCTTCGGTCGCACCCATTTGATTCAGAATATTGAGCAAATGCATTTTCATATGTCCCTTCTGAATACCAGTCGTGACCAAGGAGCGCAAGGCGGCAAAGTTTTGCGCCAATCCACTGACTGCAATGATTTGCATAAGTCCTTCTGCATTTGGGCTCTGCAACAACTCATGTGACCATTTCACCATCGGGTGGAGTTTGGTTAGGCCTCCGACTGTGCCAACAGCCAAAGGCACTTCGAGTTCAAACCAAAACGTCTCGTCTTTGATCCACGCTTTGGAAAGTCCTCTGTACTGCCCATCTTGAGCAGCATAGGCATGAATCCCTGCTTCAATGGCTCTAAAATCATTTCCAGTAGCAATCGCCAAGGCATCAATTCCATTCATTATGCCTTTGTTGTGCGTAACGGCTCTGTAGGGGTTTTTATGTGCGATGTGTACCGCTTGCACAAATTTTTGAGCCAGTAGATCTCCATCATCTCCCAAATCTGAAATGGGGCAACTCACCCATGCTTTAACGCGACTTCCGGGAACGTAGTTGGACAAGATGCTCATCACCACTTCGATTTGTTTTTCATTTTCTGAAAATAGGGCATAGCTCGCAGCTTGGTCTTGGAGTGTTTTGGCAAGCTGCTCGAGGCAAGAATTGATAAAATTGGCACCCATTGCATCTGCAGTTTCAAAAAGCACATGCAATTGGTAATAATCGTTTAGATTCTCGTTGCTATCAATTAATTCAATATCGACAATGCCACCCCCACGCTTGCGCATGTTTTTGGTGATGTCTTCTGTTTCTTGAAGTAGTTTTGGTTTGATAGCTGTAAAAAATTCAGCGAGTTTTTGATGAGGTCCCGAAAATAGAAAGTGCACCTGACCTGTTTTCTCCGTACCGATAATTTCGGCGTGAAATCCGCCACGCGTTGACCAGAACTTGGCCGCATTGGCCGAGGCAGCAACCACCGAGCTTTCTTCCGTGATCATGGGCAGCACGTAGGGCTTTTCGTTGATCACAAAGTTTGGCGCAACAGCCATCGGCAAGTAAAAGTTACTCACAGCATTTTCGATAAACTCATCATGTAATCGTTGTAGTTTTTCGTCCGAATGCCAATAGGTTTCCAGAATATTTTTGGCTTGCTGGGGATTGGCAAAGCAAGTTTGGGAAATCCATTCGATTTTCTCTTGTTTTGATTTTTTGGAGAAGCCCGAAACCAATCCGTTGTGCACCCGATTGTTAGCCATGGTGCAAAGATAAGGGATATTGAATAGGAATCTGAATTATTGAAAAATCATATATTAGCAACGCTCAATAAAAAAATCAAAAAAATGTCAAACCAATTTGGAGGATCAGCTTTAAACCAGAGAACGATTGCCGGACATCCTGTCGGCTTATTTGTTTTGTTTTTTACCGAGATGTGGGAGCGATTTAGCTACTATGGCATGCGTGCCATTTTGGTACTTTTCCTTACCTCATCTATTCTCGACGAAGGTTGGGCTTGGGAGCGGGAAGATGCGTTGGAACTCTATGCATGGTACACGGGCTTGGTCTATTTAACCCCCATATTTGGCGGCCTAATCGCTGATAAGTTTCTGGGATACCGAAATGCAACCGTACTGGGCGCTCTCATTATGACCTTGGGTCATGCTTCCATGGCATTGGAAACCTTTTCATCTACGTTTTTCTTTATTGGACTGAGTTGTTTGGTGATTGGAAATGGATTTTTTAAACCCAATATTTCTTCGATTGTTGGGCAATTGTATAAAGATGGTGATATCCGCAAAGATGGTGGTTATACCATTTTTTATATGGGGATTAATGCAGGTGCTTTTTTGGGGATTCT
>JAKMFI010000085.1 GCA_022425505.1 Flavobacteriaceae bacterium
GCTGGAACATCAGGTTTTGAATGGGCTGCGTTCATTGCCCAACCAACCATACGCGCCGATCGGCGCATGCCCAAATGGCCTGCGATTGCGCCATAACTCGTAACCCTTCCTTCTGGGATTTGACGAACAACATCGTATACACGATCAAAAAAATCAGCATTATCTGATATATTTTTCATAACTAAATTTTAGGTAAGTGATTGGGATTTGCTGTGCCAAATACTGCTGCTCATAAAAGGTTTGAATGGAAACCACCTCCGCTGGAGCATGTACATATTTATAAACGTCGTGATGCGCCATTTGTGGTCGGATGCCCATCCCGTCCAAAACCCCGAGAGTATATCCATGCAGGAAAGCGCTATCGGTTTTGAGATGTACAACCCCTTTGGAGTTGAGAATTTGTTGGTATTTCAGTAAAAAATCGGGGTTTGTCAGCCGATGCTTTGTCCGATTGAATTTCAGTTGTGGGTCAGGAAACGTCAACCAAATTTCGGATACCTCATCATGGGCAAAGACCTGCTCGATAAGCTCAATTTGTGTTCGGATAAATACCACATTCGGGAGCTGTTCTCCATGTGCTGTTTTTGCCCCTCTCCAAAACCGAGCCCCTTTAATGTCAATTCCGATGTAGTTAAAATCTGGATTTTGTCGAGCTAAGGCCACAGTATATTCGCCCTTCCCACAGCCTAACTCAACAATGATTGGATTGTCGTTTCCAAAATATTCTTTCCAATGCCCTTTGTGGACAAATGATCCCTTGACAAGCGACTCCCTAGTGGGTTGAATCACATTGGGTAAGGTCTCATTCTCTTGAAAGCGTTTCAGTTTGTTTTTACTGCCCATCGATTTCGGCTATTCCATCGGCATTTTTGTTTGCCTTGTCTAAGGTAAAAGAAAATTGAGAACCGATATCCACTCGACTTTCCACCAGCAGTTCCTGTTGATGGGCCTCTACAATGTGCTTGACAATCGAGAGTCCTAGACCAGTACCCCCTTCTTTTCGGCTACCGCTTTTATCAACGCGGTAAAAACGTTCAAACAAGCGCGGAAGGTGTTCTTCAGAGATTCCTAAACCGTTGTCAGCAATATGAACTTTAATAGTATCCTCATCGATATCTTCAAATCGGATTTCGGTCGTTCCCTTTTTCTTTCCATATTTGATGGAATTCACAATCAAGTTTGTAAAGACTTGTTGGATTCGTTCCTCATCTGCATGTACCTCGATTGGAAAGAGATAGTCTTTATCAAACTCAAGCGATATATTGGACTTGGCTGCTCGAATTTCCAACAATTCAAATACATTTCGAACGTGCTCCACGATATCAAAATCTGACTTCACAAGTGCAGTCGTTTCTGTTTCGAGTTGTGTGAGTAAATCCAGATCTTTGACGATGTAAAGAAGTCGATCAACCCCTTTGTTGGCTCGATTAAGATATTTTTTATTGACTTTTTCGTCAGACAATGCGCCATCTAAGAGAGTTGATATATAACCTTGAACGGTAAACAGTGGGGTTTTGAGTTCGTGAGCCACATTCCCTAGAAATTCCTTGCGAAATGCATCTTGGCTTTTTAACGTATTGATTTCTGAAATACGTTTGGACACAATCTCTTTGACTTTCTCCTCCAACTCATCCAAATCAAATAACGGACTCGTGAAATGTAGCGCTTCATTCTCTGCTGCAAAATCTGCGTAGAGGTTTTTGAGGTAGGCGTCTAACAGTTGGTTAATCTGCCTGTTTAGCCAGAAGTACAAGGCGAGGGAAAAAAAAACACCCAATCCGATTGACATCACCAAGATATTGGCTGAAAATGGGTTTTGCTCAAATAAGATATACCCGATCAATGAAACGGTGAGTACAACAATAAAAAGGCATGCGATGGCATAGACAATGGCAAGTGACTTCCTTCTTTTTGTGAGCACAAGGTATCTGTTTAAATGACGTATTTATAACCAACACCTTTGACAGTCTTAAAGTGCTGATCACCAATTTTTTCTCTGAGTTTTCGGATATGCACATCTATGGTTCGTCCCCCAACAATGACCTCATTCCCCCAAACACGATCGAGTATGACTTCGCGTTCAAAAACTTTGTTTGGCTTACTCGCCAAAAGAGAAAGGAGTTCAAATTCTTTTCGGGGTAGGATTTTTTCCTCTCCGTTATAGACGATTTTGTATTCCTCGCGATTTACAACAAGACTCCCCACTTCAATTAGACTGTCGCTGTCAGCGCCATCCTGCATACGACGCAAAAGCGACTTGACCTTACTGATAAGAACTTTGATCTTTACGGGCTTGGTGATATAATCATCCGCACCTGCTTCTAGACCCGCAACCTGTGTATAATCTTCACTTCGTGCCGTCAGAAAAACAATGATTAGTTTATCTCCCAACTTGGGCAGTTTTCGCAGATTCTCACATGCTTCAATCCCATCCATTTTAGGCATCATTACGTCGAGTAATATCAGATTTGGAGATTTGCTTTTGGCTTTTTCAATGGCCTCTTCTCCATTGGTTGCGGTATATACTTTGTATCCTTCGTTTGAAAGGTTATAACTCATGAATTCTAAGATGTCGGGTTCATCATCAACAAGTAAGATCTTAATATTTTTTTTATTCATGTTTTGCCAAAACTCAAATGTATAAAAATTATGATTGAATCAAGTGGTCAAACATTAGCTTAATGTTA
>JAKMFI010000093.1 GCA_022425505.1 Flavobacteriaceae bacterium
TCTTAAAAAGATGTGGTTTGTATCGCTCTGTTGTTGTTTTGTCATACTACAATTTTACAAAAATTTACTTTTGCTTATTTGCGTTTGCAATAACCAACATAAACAATAAAATTTGTCATTATTGTTGTGAAACAGCTGGTTTTTGATGTGAATACTCCTAAAGGTAGAGATGAAGCGTAAATTTTTATTTTTTTTAGTGTAAGAAATTGTAATGTGTAATATAAGATTTTACTTACATTGTAAGAGAGTTTTAAAAATTATTTAATTAATTAAACATTAATATTTAAAAATTTTAAGTCTACAGATGACGAAATTTTTTGTCGTCTTTAGCTTTGGGCAAAGTCTTATACTAAACCCTTGTTTGGACGTTCAAAAATCGGATAGCACACGAGTTTGCTTTCCAATTTTCCGTTAAACAGCTTGATCTTACGAGAGGTGCGCAATCCAAATTTTTTGAGTCCGTCCATGCTCGCTGTGATCATCCACACATCTGTATTGGGGTATTTTTGTTTGAAGGTATCTCCCATTTGCTTGTAAAATACATCCGTGTCAACGGTCAATCGTTCGCCATAGGGTGGATTGGTCAGGACATGAAGGTGTTGTTCAGGATGTTCCTTTTTGGTTTTAAAAAAGTCTCTTCGTCCGATACTGATATAATCCGATAGGTTAGCTGCTTCTATATTTTGTTGTGCTTTTCGCACAGCAGATGGGGCTTTGTCATACCCCACTAGAGGTACAAAACATTCTTTGACCCGATTGAGCATGGCCTCACGGATGGTGGCAAATAAATCTGCGTCATAGTCGTTCCATTTCTGAAATGCAAACTGCTTGCGGTTGATTTGCGAAGGAATATTACAGGCCTGCATCGCAGCTTCGATAAGTATTGTTCCACTTCCACACATCGGGTCTAGCAATGGGCTGGTGTGTTTCCAACCAGAAAGCGTCACAAGCCCTGCGGCCAGCACCTCGTTGATCGGAGCAATATTCGTCTCGGTCCGATACCCACGCTGATTAAGGGGCTTCCCCGAACTATCTATCGAGACTTCCATTCCTTTGGGTGAAATATGAATAAAAAAGGTGATGTCTGGGTCTTCCCTCCCGACACTGGGTCGATTACCAAAGCGTTTGCGAAATCGATCAACCAATGCATCCTTTGCACGTTGGGCTGCAAACATCGTATTGCGAAACATAGGAACAGACTGGGTAACCTGTATGGAAAAGCGCGTATCGATTGTCATGTGTTCTTCCCAAGGAAGTCGTGATAAACTGTGATAATATGAGTCCGCTGTCTTGACTTGATCGAAGTAGATCGGTTTTAAAATTCGCAATGCCGTGCGACAACACAGGTTGGCCTTGTATAAAAAGCCCGTATCACCCCGAAAACGCACATTTCGTACGCCTTGTTTGACAGATGTTGCTCCCAAAAGTTTAAGCTCATTTTCCAAAACTTGCTCAAGCCCAAATAAGGTTTTGGCAATCATATCAAACTGGAATTGCTTCATCTTGCAAAGGTAGGGAATCCTTTGCTGGATTAGACAAAAGGCCAAAGGAATGACGAATACATAACGATTGCCGATTCCCTCATAACTATTGCTTATTTTTGCAATTATGCACAACGAAAAAGAATGGTATTCGTCTTGGTTTGATTCGCCCTATTACCATTCACTTTATTCTCATCGAAATCATCAAGAAGCCGCCGACTTTGTTTCGCGACTTATCGATTTGATTCAACCTGCCAAAGACGCACATATCCTCGATATTGCTTGTGGACGTGGGCGTCATGCCCTCGAACTGTATCGTCATGGGCATGCAGTAACTGGGATCGACTTGTCGCCAGAGAATATCAAATATGCTAAAGAAGAAGCCAAAAATAAACAGGCAAGTGATGCTTTGCAGTTTATGGTTCACGATATGCGTAAACCCTTAGATACACAGTTTTCACATCTGTTTAATCTATTTACCAGCTTTGGCTATTTCAAAGATCCAAAAGATAATATTCGTACGCTAAAATCCTTTCGTGCGCAGTTGGCGCATAATGGTGTCGGGGTAATTGATTTTTTAAATCCAAGTTGGGTGCTTGCCAATCTGGTCAAAGAAGAAAGTATCGAGCGTGACGGAATACAATTTTCGATTCAGCGTTATACAAAAGATAAATGGCTTTGTAAAGACATTCAGTTTCAAGTGGATAAACACAATTATCAGTTTCAAGAGCAAGTAGAATTGTTAGAAATCAACGATTTTATTACTTTGTTTTCTAAAGCAAATCTCCAATTGGTAGATTTGTTTGGCGACTATCAACTCCATGCATATGACAAAGAGTTGTCCAACAGACAAATCCTTATATTTCAATGAACATTTACTTTCTTCCAATATTCGCTGTACTTGTTGGCAGTTTAGTAATATTTTTTTGGCAGCCAAAAGAGCTTAAATCGATCAAATTATTGTTGGCGTTTAGCGGTGCTTTCTTACTTGGTACTACCCTAACCTCTTTGTTGCCATCCGTATTTGCCAACGGCAATGAGCATATCAGCTATTGGATTCTCGCTGGGATTATCATCCAAATTGTGTTGGAGCAATTGTCAAAAGGTGCTGAGCATGGTCATATCCATACAAGCGAAAAGAGAATACCGATGACACTTGTGACTGGGCTTTATTTACACGCTTTTATTGAAGGGTTCCCCATTCATAAACACAATGATCTGTTATGGGCAATTGTCATTCACAAGCTTCCGATAGCGATGTTGCTCACCCTAGCAATATGGCAGACAAACTTTAACTTTTCAAAAAAAGTGATCATTCTCATTGGATTTGCAATCATGACCCCCTTGGGAAGTTATCTAAATATCTACACACCCATTTTGCAACCATACAGTGTAAACATCACTGCTATAGTTGTCGGGGTTTTACTTCATATCTCAACCACGATATTGTTTGAAAGTACAGAAAATCACAAGTTTAACATCTCAAAACTTTTGGTCATTGTAGTCGGCATTGGTTTATCCATTTTAAAACATTAACATCTATTTATGAAATAAACGGATCTAAATTGCGTTATCTTCGCAAAAAGCCCCATAATGTTCAAAATCTTACTTCCCCTTTGTAGTTTTTTTGTTATAGCCCAACAACCTGTATTTGATGGTATAGTCTCCGCTGAAGAGTGGCAAGACGCACAACAGTTTTCCATCCCATATGAAATAGAACCTTCTGACAATGGTCCAGCCCATTACAAAACAGAAGTATTTGTTCATCAAGTCGGTAATGATTTATTTGTTGGGTTTCTCGCGTTTGCAAATATGAATGAGCTTCGATCTTCCATCCGAAGTCGAGACCAAATCGGTGGTGATGATAATGTCGCCATCGGAATCGACACCTATGGAGATGGTCGGAACATGATTGTCCTTGGTTCAAATCCAGACGGAAGTCAGTTCGATTTAAAAATTCTACCAAACGGCAACAATGATGAATACAATCTGTTCTTTGAAACCAAGGCCTCAAAGCACGATAACGCTTATCATGTAGAGTTTAAAATTCCGATAAGTGGACTTCAATTCACACCTGCTGAAACCTTGGAATGGGCTGTGGTGTTTGGACGTTCAGGTTATGCAAATAACACAAGAATACAGATGATCAACTTTGCTTATGATCGCTCAAATCCATGTGTGGTTTGCCAAACCCCAGATCGGATTACACTGCATAATGTCACCTCAAATAAAAGAATAAATCTTTTACCC
Organism: Flavobacteriaceae bacterium; assembly: GCA_022425505.1. Lineage (GTDB taxonomy): Bacteria > Bacteroidota > Bacteroidia > Flavobacteriales > Flavobacteriaceae > UBA724. The sequence goes on from JAKMFI010000093.1 coordinate 3,732, forward strand.
TATGTGTTTTTGGGACAAGTGGTTATCAGGAAAATGGTCGTTTTCAACAACAAAAACCAAAAGGTACAATCGGACTCAGTGGGCTTTTTGACTTGTCAAGTAATACGACCTTAGAATTAACCCTTAATCCTGACTTTTCTCAGATTGAGGCCGACGTATCACAAATCAACGCAAACAACACCTTTGCATTATTTTTCCCTGAAAAGCGGCCATACTTCAATGAAGGGAATGACATCATCAACTCCAATCAGGAGGCAGTATACACCAGAAGTATCAACAATCCAATCGCATCAACAAAGCTCATTCATCAAGGAAAAAATCAACGATTATATTGGTTGACAGCATATGATAAAAATGCACCCTACCTCATCGCTGGAGAAAATCAATCTTATTCTGGTGAGGGAAACGAGGCTTGGGCAAATATACTCGGCTATCAGCGCACATTCGAAGGGAGCTCACATCTAGGGTTTTTGTCAACAAATCGATTTTTCCATTGCGGTGGTCACGGCCAACTCATGGGTGTAAATAGTAGATTGCGTTTCGCAGAAATGTATTCTCTGAATGTAGAGTGGAACTTTTCATCTGTTGAGGAGCCCATACAAGACTGGATTGAGAGTAATGACATGCAAGGAAAAAAAACAGTAGCGCTAGATGGTGAATCAAAAAATGGAGACGGATTGTTCGTTTCCTTGGATCGAACAACAAAACACTGGAACACTTTTTTTTACTACGCTCAGTACAGTCCAAATTTTGAAACGCCCTTAGGTTTTGTCACGCAAAACAACCTTCGAAACGCAGAGATTGTTCAGCAGTATGTTGCATTTCCAAAAAACAAAGATGCGCTTATTCAGCAATTCAGATTGAATTTGGGTTCGGAATTAAGCTATACTTACGAAGGAACACCTAAATATGTTGACCTATTTAGTAACGCCAATATCGTGTGGAAAGGAAATTGGGAGAGTCAATTAAATATTGTACGCATTCTGGAAGAAGAAAACGAAGGATTCGTCGGGCAAGATATGATGCAATACAGCATGTTCACTGGTTATAGTCCGAATGAAGCGATTCGTCTGCGGTCATTTGTATCCATTGGGGATCAATTGCGGTATGATGAAGAAAATCCAGCGGTTGGCAAACAGTTTTTTATCAGTTCGTTTAACAGTTTTCAACTCACACCAAAGCTGAGAATTGGTCAGTCGATTCGTTATTCACAAATGCGATCAAAAGAGGACAACAGTTTATTCTACAAAGGATATATTGCACGATTCATTACAA
>JAKMFI010000098.1 GCA_022425505.1 Flavobacteriaceae bacterium
AGGGTGTCGGCATAGGCGATTACCGTCGGTCCCGAAAGCAGTGGCTCGGCACACAAAATGGCATGCCCTGTTCCCAGTGCTTTAAACTGACGAAAGATGTGTGCTTTTGCTCCGAGTTCTTTTGCCAGCTGTTGGAGTTCATCAACGACCTCATCTCCAAAAAAGACAGGATCCCCAAGAACAAAACCGATGTTGGTGACTGGCTGATCGAGCAGCTTTACAATGTCTCGTACCAAACGACTGACAATGGGCATGCCCGCAACGGGCAGCATGGGTTTTGGTGTGGTGAGTGTGTGGGGTCTTAAACGTGAGCCGCGTCCGGCCATAGGTACGATAATATTCATATTTTCTACGTTATTCCTGTGCTACCAAAGCCCGCTGTTCCACGATCGGAATCGCTGAGTTTTTCTGCTGGTTTCCAAGTAATTGTTTCGTGTTTGGCAATGACCAATTGTGCGATTCGATCTCCGTGACTGATGGTAAAGGCTTGATTGGACAGATTGATCAAAATCACTCCGATTTCTCCGCGGTAGTCTGCATCAATCGTGCCAGGTGCATTGAGTACAGTCACTCCCTTTTTTATGGCTAATCCACTGCGGGGACGTACTTGTGCTTCCACCCCGACAGGGAGTTCGATAAACAAGCCCGTTTTCACAATCCCACGTTCTAAGGGTTCTAAAACAATGGGGCTGTCGAGTTGCGCCCGTAGATCCATACCTGCAGATGCCGCGCTTTCGTAAGCCGGCAGTGGATGATCAGACTGATTTACGATTCGAATGGTCATTTGCAAAAAGTTGTTTTAGTTCGTCCTTCTCTAACAGAAGACCCAGTAACAAAAATACAAAAAGCATTAGCGTACCCACCCATAAGTTGCCAATTTGCTGAATATAAAGCCAACCCATTGCAACAGAAACGGATAGGTAGAGTAGCAATCGCCCTACATTATAAGGAATCGGATAATATCTGCGCCCCAGCACATAAGATACCCCTGCCATTGAGCCATAAGCGATAAGCGTAGCCCAAGCCGCTCCCATAAATCCAATGGTGGGAATCAGCCATACGTTTAACCCAATCGTTGCCAATGCACCACCAAGAGAGATATACATCCCCATCGATGTGCGATCGGTGAGCTTATACCAAATGGATAGGTTGTGATAAATCCCTAAAAAGAGGTTGGCAAACAGAATCAAAGGAACAATTTGCATGGCAATCCAATAGCTTTCGTTTCGGATCAACAGCACTTTTAACGGTTCGAGAAACACACAAACCCCCAGAAACAGTACCGCACCACACAAGACAAAATACTTGAGTATTAGTGCATACACTTGCGGTGCGTTTTTCTGTTTGGCGTAAGCAAAGAAAAAGGGCTCTGCTCCAAGGCGAAAGGCCTGTACAAAAAGGGTCATAAACACCGCGAGTTTATAACAGCCGCTATAAGCACCCATGGTGGCATCATCGATATAGTGGCGAATCAAGAGCTTGTCGAGATTTTCGTTGATTACAAAGGCGAATCCAGCGAACATAATCGGTCCGCCATAGCGCAACATTTGTCCTTGTAGAGAAAGACTCCAGTGCCAACGTACACGAAAGTAAAACGGAATTAAAAACAAAAGAACAAACAGACTCGCTGCTAAGTTTGCGATAAACACATATTGTACAGGATCATCATTTAAAAAGCTTTGATCCCCTTTTGGAATCCACCATAAAAACAGAAGATTCAGCCCCACATAAACTCCCATATTGAGAAGTTTTAAGGAAGTAAATCGACTGGCTTTCCCTGTGGCACGTAGGTATGCAAACGGAATCACAACTAAGGTGTCACAGAGCAAGACCCCCAACAGCAAAATAAAATGATGGCTGCGCATTCCCACAACTTCAGCGATGGTATTTGCTTGGGTGAATAGCAACACAAAAACGATTCCCGTGGTCGTCAGCAGCGAAATGGTGGCTGTTCCGAGTACGCGCTCTTTGGAATCACTACTGCTAAAAAAGCGGAAAAAAGAGGTTTCCATCCCATAGGTGAGTAGGATATTAAAAAAGGCAGCGTAAATATAAAAGGTGGTGTTTTCGGCATAGCCGGTTACGGGAAGACTTTGGGTATGGAGGGGGACAAGTAAGAAATTGAGCAAGCGGGGGATAATGGTAGCCGCTCCATAGGTAAATGTCTCTTTGATAAACTGTCTCGGATTAAACAAGCAGCTGAATTTATTTCTAAAATACGTCGAATCGCCTGCTTTGCCAAACTACATATACAGAAGCGGCTCTTTGCGTTGGAATTTGGTGTGGATATAAACCTGC
>JAKMFI010000114.1 GCA_022425505.1 Flavobacteriaceae bacterium
ACTGCTATCGCCATCAGTGTTATGAAACCACCCGTTTGGTCGCGGACTATTTGGAGTTAAAGCCAGGCACTTTCTCCACCTCCTTTCAGTCTCGTTTGGCGGGCGACAAATGGCTCGACCCCTACACGGACAAGACCATCGAAAGCTTTGCCAAAACAGGCACAAAGGATATGGCAGTTGTAACTCCTGCTTTTATTTCCGACTGTTTGGAGACTTTGGAGGAAATCGGCATGGAAGCCGTTGAAGATTTTGAAGACAATGGGGGTGAAAACCTTCATGTCGTTCCCTGTATCAATGACCGCGACGATTGGGTCAAAGTACTCAGCCGCTGGATCGATGAGTGGGCGGTGGCGTCTTAGTTGCGGATTTATCCCTATTTTTAAATCCAATTCAAAAGGATGGAGTACAACTATATCAAGGCCTTACATTTGATTTTTGTCATCACTTGGTTTGCAGGACTGTTTTACATCCCACGCCTGTTTATTTATCATATTGAAGCCACGCAAAAAGACAGTCATCAAGCAGCCGTACTGGCGCCACAACTCAAATTGATGGCGCGTCGTTTGTGGACCATTATTTGTTGGCCTTCTGCCATACTCGCCACGGGCTTTGCCATTTGGCTTTTGGTGCTCAACCCTGGGCTACTTCTTGTGCAGTGGATGCTGATCAAGCTTGGATTTGTGGGATTACTGTTGGTTTATCACCTCATCACCCACCAGATGTATCTCGCACTCCAACGAGATCAGATTCGGTACACTTCCAACTTTATGCGCCTGTGGAATGAAGGGGCAACCATTTTGTTGTTTGCCATTGTTTTCTTGGCGATTCTTAAAACGAGTTTTGACTGGGTGTATGGACTTGTTGGGCTTCTCGCTTTGGGAATCCTTTTGATGCTTGGCATCCGACTTTACAAGCGGATGCGTAATCAGGATTGATATGCGACCAAAACTGTCCTTACGCGCACGTATTTTCACAGCAATGATCTCTTTGGTGCTAATCGCATCCGTTCTCATTGCGGGGGTGACCATCTATCAATACCGCGAGCAGTCCAACCAATATCACGAACAACGACTTCAGCGAAAAGAAGCCCAGTTGCAAACCAGAATCGAGTATATTCTCAGCCAGTCGCCCTTTCCCAATCGAGAGCAATTCTTGGACTCTATTTTTGGCGAAGTGGTGTTTCAAATTGCGGATGAGCAAAATGTCAACTTTCGCATCTACAATACCGAGGGAATGCTCATCACCAACACCCAGCTTCCCCCCACAGATGGAAACACATCGATTACAGAATCAACACTCGCCTTACTTCGCCAAAACCCGACTACAAACTATGTAGAAATCACGGAATATGGGCAAAGTCAAAATCGTTCATCCTATTCCTTTATCAGCAATGAAAGCGGTATGGCGATTGGTGTACTCAACTTGTCCTATGTCGATGATGATTCGCTTAGCGCAATGGAATTACAAAACTTCCTCTCTCGGTTGATGCAGGTGTATTTGTTTATCCTCGGCGTGGCGATCATACTTGCCTATGTGGTGTCTCGTTTTATCACCAAATCTTTAGAGGAAATCAGTAACAAAATCACCCAAACCGCTTTGGGAACGTCCAATCAAAAAATTGATCTCAACCCCCCAGGAAAAGAACTCTCCAAACTGATAAGCGCTTACAATGACATGGTCGATCAACTCGCCGAAAGTGCGGTGCGTCTCGCCAAGAGCGAACGCGAACAAGCATGGCGCGAGATGGCCAAACAAGTGGCGCATGAAATCAAAAACCCATTGACGCCCATGCGTTTGAGTGTGCAGAGTTTCGAGCAGCAGTTTGACCCCAAAGACCCCTCGGCGGCAAAAAAAATTGAAGAGTTTTCCTCTACTCTGATACATCAAATCGATACCCTGAGTACTATTGCCTCTGCCTTTTCCAATTTTGCAGAAATGCCTGTACAAGAATCCGAATTATTGGATGTCGTCAAAATTACCCGGCTTGCCATGGATATTTTTACGGAGAAATACATCGTTTTTGAAGCCCCGAATGAACCCTTGTTTGCGCGTCTTGACAGAACCCAGCTCATTCGTATTTTGACCAACCTTGTCAAAAATGCAATTCAGGCCTGTGATGAAGTCCCCGAACCATCGGTTGTTGTGAACTTACAAAAGAAAAATGATAAGGTTTGTATTCGCGTCACCGACAATGGTCATGGTATCACACAAGAGCATATCGACAAAATTTTTGAACCCAAATTCACGACTAAAACCAGTGGAATGGGTCTGGGGTTGGCCATGGTGAAAAACATTGTAGAGACCTATGACGGACAAATTGAAGTGGAGTCAAGCACGTCGTCCAAAGGAACGAGCTTTTTCGTTTGGCTACCTTTCGTAAACTCTACGGCATGAAATACAAAACGCTGAAAGTAAAAATCCAAAAGCGGCTGGGTTGGATTACAATCAACCGACCGAAAAAATTGAACGCACTTAATCAGGAAACCCTCGCCGAACTGCATCACGCTTTGGCGATTTTGGAAGAAGACGACAACGTCCGCTTGCTTGTGATTCGTGGAGCAGGTGATACTGCTTTTGTGGCGGGTGCCGATATTCGGGAGCTTGCTGAACTTTCACCTGAAGAGGGGGCAGCCCTTGCTCAGCAAGGGAATCAACAGGTATTCGACTATATCGAACACTATAACAAGCCCGTGATTGCGGCGGTTAATGGCTATGCTTTGGGTGGCGGATTGGAATTGGCGATGGCTTGTCATTTGCGGGTCTTTGCCGATACAGCCAAGGTTGGCATGCCCGAAACGAGTTTGGGAT
>JAKMFI010000118.1 GCA_022425505.1 Flavobacteriaceae bacterium
GGGCAAGTACCCCACACAGGTTTGTAGCTTTGTAACAAAGCTGAATTAGTACTAAAATTATCAGGCTCTGAAGCAATACTTGTAACGCACCAATTTGATATATCTTGATTGAATGATGTTGCGCCATCAAACATACTTCCCATTCTATTTACGTTTGATGTGTCCCAACTACCTATATCTTGATTAAATGAAGTAGCAGTATCAAACATACTAATCATATTAGTAACATTAGATGTATCCCAACCACCAATGTCTTGATTAAATGAAGTAGCATTGTCAAACATATGTTGCATATTAGTAACATTAGATGTATTCCAACTACTTATGTCTTGATTAAATGAAGTAGCGGTATTAAACATAAATCGCATATCTGTTACTTTAGATGTATCCCAACTATCTATAACTTGATTAAAAGATAAGGCTCGCAAAAACATTCCGTCCATATTCGTAACATTAGAAGTGTCCCAATTGCCAATATTCATATTGAAACTCTCTGCTCCAAAAAACATATTTTGCATATTAGTAACATTAGAAGTGTCCCAATTGCTTATCTGCTCATTGAATGTATCATAGTATTTGAATAATTCACTCATATCTGTAATTGCACTAACATTCCAAGTATTAAATTCTCCATAAATTAAGATAGCGTTGTTAGGGTTATCATAATGAAGGTCAACAGCTTCTTGAAGTTCAGCTTTTGTATTAAACACATACTGCCCAAATCCCAAAACAGGAAACAATAATAAGAGTAATATTTTTTTCATTGTTATAATTTTAAGAAAACTAAATTAATGAATTAAACCATAGGCATATCCTCCTCTTTTAACTCCGCTACTTCTAAACCTCTTAAATAAGTTAGGGATACATTTAAACTTGAATGCCCCATAGCTCTTTGTAGCTTGTGTAATGACCCTGTTCTCTTGAATATTTCTATAGCCCCTGTGTGTCTAAAAGAGTAGAGTGTTTGTCCTTGTTCGAGGATATCTGATTGTCTCTTAAAACGACTCCAAAGGGTCTTAAAATAGTCCTGGTTTAGTGGTTTATTGCTTCCAGAGAATATATTATGATTAGACTCTCCTTTTACAAGTACATCTCTAACATAAGATGGAACAGGCACAATCCTATTTCTTCCTGATTTGTTTCTATTTCCTGATAAATGAATGTATCTAAGGTCTTCTGAAAAGTCTGACCATGTGAGCTCTCTAATCTCTCTGTGAGGCCTTAAAAGGCAACCATAGGTCATTAAGCAGCATAAATGAAGGTTGAAACTATATTGTTTTATCTCATCTAGTAGCTTTCTAATATCTTTTATGGGCTTATGAAGCTTAGCTTTTGCTCTTTTACTTGCAATATTCTTCATAGGATTCTGTTCCATTCCAAGACTAATAGCTTCATTAATTAGCACTTTAAGATGCCTTCTCATTGTGTTATATGTAACTGACGAAGTATATCTATCTAAAAGGTTATTTAAGTCTTCAGAAGTGATATTTTGATTACTAATCAGATTGCTCAAATCTCTATGTAGACTGGTTAGTAGTTTTTTGTATTTATTTGAATATGGATCTTTGAGTTTTTTAGATAGAGCTCGGTCAAGATAGTTCTTGTCAGTAAGGTTCCCACAAATCAGAGAGTTGTCTCTGTAAGCTTCAAGAACTCCTCCATTAATTAGATAGTTATAAACCTCTGAAGCTAATACTTTACTCTTGTTATATCTCTCAATAGGAGGGAATGAGTTAGGGTCAAAATTTGAGCCTATCCTACTTCCATTGTATAGCCTGTAGCGTTTATTATTTACATAAAAAGAAATAAAGAATTTATTGTTGTGGTCTTTGTGAACCTTTGGAAAATTGAGTTTCATTTGGCACTGTTCAGACAGTTAAACATTATTTACATGTCTAAATCACTGATTGTGAGTAGCTCAGTTGGTTAGAGCGCTAGATTGTGGTTCTAGAGGTCGCCGGTTCGAGACCGGTCTTCCACCCTTAAAAATCCCTCGAGAATTCGAGGGTTTTTTTATTGAAATCAAATTTATTGCTTGTCAACTCTATGACTGAACTAGGTTTTCAAATGTTGTAAATAAAAAATATTCTTTTTAAAGCTTAGGGAGCATAAAACTGAAAAATCGAATTTAAAAACAATTTTAGTTAGGTTTTGAAGTGTTATAACCTATTTTTGCCGCTAATTTTTGATCAGTGAAAACATTTGATTTGATAGATACTTCCAAAGGTGGGAGTGTGAAAAACGATATTCTCTCAGGATTGACAGTCGCTTTGGCTTTGGTCCCAGAAGCCGTGGCCTTTGCTTTTGTAGCGGGGATATCACCGATTGTCGGCTTGTATGGTGCCTTTATGATGGGGCTTGTTACCTCAATATTTGGCGGTCGCCCAGGGATGATTTCAGGCGCAACAGGAGCCATGGCTGTGGTTATGGTTAGCTTGGTCAGTGAAGGGAATGTTTTGGGAGGATTTGAGAATGCAGGATTGCAATATTTGTTTGTAACTTTGACCTTAACAGGAATTTTTCAAGTGTCAGCAGGAGTACTGCGTCTTGGAAAATTTGTTCGTATGATTCCTCATTCAGTGATGATGGGTTTTGTGAATGGTCTTGCGATTGTCATTTTTCTGTCCCAGCTATCGATGTTTAAAACCAATGGAGAATGGCTTTCGGGGACTGAACTTTACACAATGTTAGGTCTAGTTGCTTTGACCATGGTGATAATGGTTGGTATGCCCTATGTCACTAAAAAGGTGCCAGCTGCTCTTACCGCTATCGTTGCCGTATCATTGCTTGTCATTTTTTATAACTTGGAAACAGAAACTGTACGCTCCTTTGTGATTTCCAATGGAGGTGAAGGGATACAGGCAGGTTTGCCTAGCTTTCAAATTCCTTTGATCGCATTAAGCATGGAGTCCTTCCTTTTTGTTTTACCCTATGCAATTATATTAGCAGCTATTGGTTTAATTGAATCTCTGATGACGTTAACCCTTATCGATGAACTAACAGATTCCCACGGGAGTGGGAATCGCGAGTGTGCAGCCCAAGGATTAGGAAATGTTCTGAATGGGTTTTTTGGTGGAATGGGTGGCTGCGCCATGATTGGTCAGAGTATTATAAACATCAAATCTGGTGGTCGAGGTCGTTTGTCTGGTATCACCGCTTCTTTAGCACTCCTCAGCTTTATCCTTTTTGGCTCAAGCTATATCGAACAAGTTCCCATTGCAGCTCTTGTAGGCGTAATGTTTATGGTGGTAATTGGAACCTTTGCTTGGAATACATTCAGGATTTGGAATAAGGTACCAAAGGCAGATGTTATTGTCATCGGACTGGTAACTGCTTTAACGGTCGTTTTCGATTTGGCGATTGCTGTACTGGCTGGTGTTGTGGTTTCATCCTTGGTTTTTGCTTGGGAAAACGCCAAACGGATACGTGCTCGTAAACACATTGATGAGCATGGCGTGAAACATTACGAAATCTATGGTCCACTGTTTTTTGGTTCCGTCGAGCTCTTTACAAGTAAGTTTGATTTTCAAGGAGATCCAAATGAAGTAATCATCGATTTTAAAGATTCTCGAATTGTTGATCAGTCCGCAATTGAATGTGTCAACAAGCTTACCGAAAAATATTTTTCCAATGGCAAAACTGTACACCTTCGACATCTGTCATCTGATTGTATAAAGCTGATAAAGAAAGCTGAAAAAATATGTGAAGTAAATGTTTTGGAAGATCCGGACTATTTCGTGGCAATCGACAACTTTAGAAAAGCAAAACAACTGCTCTCCCAGAACGGTTAAAAAAGAATAGACAGCTGTTTTATCAAACCGTATTCTAAAATAGATGTGATTTGTGATGTGCCTGTTTAGTTGACGATTTAGTGTATATTTTTCTAACTTCGTAGATTATAACTTTTTATGAAAAAAATATTTCTAATTGTTCTCTCAGTCATTTGTGTCGTCGGTTGTGTCAATTCAAATTCCAGAAAAGATCATTCGATGTATTGGCAAAAAAACAGTGCAGAATACTACGCACTTTGTATACAGGCATATAATATGGCCAAATTTAAGATTGATAAAGCCCTTATCTCTTCATCTGAAAAGCCCCTTGCAATTATTGCTGATATTGACGAAACTGTTCTCAATAATCTTCCCTATAATGAAATGCTGATTGAAACAGGAGAGTCGTTTGTCCAAAAAACTTGGTCGGAGTGGGTCAACAAGACAGAGGCAACAGCTATTCCTGGAGCTTTAGATTTTTTTAACTATGCAGAAGACCAGGGCATTGAAATCATTTACCTTTCAAATAGAAGAGTGGAAAATTATGAACCAACAAAAGCGAATTTGATTTCGGCTGGTTTTCCTTTTGATGATGAAACCATTATGCTTCTTAGAGGTAAAGATGGAAATAAAGAATCAAGACGACAACAGCTTTCAATCTATAACATTGTGTTACTTCTGGGAGATAATCTTTCAGATTTTAATGAACGTTTTTACAAGGAATCAAATGAATCTCGAATAGAAGTAATTAATTCGCTTCAGCAGATGTTTGCAGATCAATATATTCTATTTCCAAACCTTATTTATGGTACTTGGGAGATGGGGTTTGAGAATTAAATTATTTTCTCATAGGACATCGGTTTGAGTAGAGTTATACACCCATCCAAACCTTTCTTGTAATTTGATGATGTTCCTTAGCTTGCTATGCCATTAACAAATCACCAACCCATTATTCTTATAGTAATTATCTATATTGCTAATTAAATTTCAATAAATGAAAACTAAACTTTCTATTGCATTCACGATATTATTTATGACGAGTTCCTGTGTGACGAAATCATCTAACGACAATTCAGAAAACGAAAATGGCCTTGTCGCATTTGAAAACGGTGACTTGATGACAGCAATATCTGTTGATCCCATGGGAAATGAATTTCAATATCCTACTGGAGATGCCGCCATCACAAGCCAAGTCAAAGTTTGGAAGCCAGGATTTCAATCTCCATGGCATTACCACCCCTATACTGGTGTTGCTTATGTGCTGCAGGGTGAATTAACAGTCAATTTTGATACAGAAGCATCTTTGGAAGGTAACGCTGTCGAAAAAACAGTGAATGCTACACAAACCTTTAAGGCAGGTGACAAAGCATTTCTAGGGGTGTCCAATACCTGGCACTACTCCGAAAATCTTGGAAACGAAGACTTGATTTTTATGGTGACCTGGCTTGGTGAAAAGGGCGAATCCATCGCTGTTCTTGAGTAGTTTTTTAAAATTAGTTATGAAGGCTAAGAAGAAAAAAACTCAACGTTCAGCAGGCGTGTAATTGATTTCAACTAGAATTTCATTGCGTCGATTCATGACTTTATAGGGACTGTCATAAGACAAAACGACGGGTTTGGATATCGCTTTAAGGTTGTGCTTTTGCACTTCGCCCATTAGTCGATCGGTATGTATCTTCACTTTGGATGCATTGCTATATCCACCATAGCGGACTGCAGCAAAATAACCAGGTTTGGATTCGTAGATCCTCACGTTATTTCCTGATGGAGCAGGCGCATCCTGTTCCATATATTTTTTTGGCAATACAAACTCCATGGCCGATGTATCGCCTTCTGGATACATATAAACAGGAGTTGTCATTTCAATTTTCTCATTATTCTGATTACCACCCGAGATGTAGCGAAAAAGGGTTGAAAAGGGATTCCCTGTATTTGCCTTGGTTTTTGCCATCATAGCTGGTGGATAAAACCGAATTTCAAGATCATCCATACTTTGAAGAACCTCATAGGGTTGTGACTCGTAACGCTGACCCATTGTCCAATTTGAAATTAGTGATATAAAAACAATTACAAAAACCTTTATCTCAGTCATCACTTGGAACCTCGCTATCCTCTTTAAGAGTTAATCGCTCTTCTCTATTGACAATTTCCCATGCAGTATGAAATATCAAACGCGTGCGTTTTTCGAGCAAAGCGTAATTGATTTTTTCCACTGTATCTGTTGGTGCATGATAGTCTTTGTGTGTCCCATTGAAGTAAAATATAGCCGGGATGTTGTTTTTGATAAAATGATAGTGATCAGATCTGTAGTAGTATCGGTTTTCTCGCCATCTCCCAAACTCATACACAAGTGTCGTTGGGTCGTTGTAGCGATAATCAATAGTCAATCCCACATAGTCCTGGTTTGCTTTCTCTGAAACATCATGTAAATCTTCAGATAAAATGTCAGAACCAATCAAATAAATATAGTCTGGCTGCTCGATATGTAAGGAGTCAACCCGACCAATCATATCGATATTTAGGTTGGCTACCGTGTTGGTCAGTGGATAGATGGGGTTATCCGTGTAATATTTTGAGCCCAAAAGCCCTTTTTCCTCAGCAGAAACATGTAAAAATAAAACCGAACGTCTCGGACCATTTCCATCTTCTTTCGCCTGAACAAATGCTTCTGCAATCTCCATCATTGCAACAGTTCCAGATCCGTCATCATCAGCTCCATTATTGATTTGTCCGTCTTCCTCTACGCCGATATGATCGAGGTGTGAGGTAATTACCAACACTTCATTGGCTTTATCGGATCCCTCAATATAAGCAAGAACGTTGTAGCTATCAATCGAATTCCCTCTTCTATCAGTAACTGTCATTTCTTGGAAGTAGGAACCGACATTAGATCCGCCGGAAACGCCAGTAGATTCATAATAATCTTTTAAGAAATTGATGGCTAAAGTCTCTCCTTCTGTACCCGCTTCGCGACCCATAAATTCATCGGAAGCGTATGTGTATAAATGGGTTTTTAATTCCGTTTCAGTAATGCTTTCTGCATAATCAATAACGGTTTTCTGGGCTTCAGTTCCACAAGAAAAAATGAGAAATAATGTGCTCAAATAGGCTAGATTCTTCATAATGATAAGTGATATATGATTATAAATGTATTAAAATCAAATTAAAGTGTATCAGCAATTGCATCCCATAACTCAATTCTGCTTTCAAGTGCTTGTTTTGCAGCATGAATAGACTCTTGTTTTTTGGTGGGATTTCCTTGGCATAGCTCCTCAATCATTTGTAGAGCCATCGGGCCGTGCTCATCACCATCGATTTCAATATGACGTTCTAGGTAATACACCAAGGTTTGTGCTCCCGAATGCCCTTTTTCACTTAACTCACGTACAATTGAGATAAACATGTCTGGAATCAAATCTTCACGACCATAGGTAAATACACCTGCAACGACATGAATGGGAGCATGCTCAACACAAGCCATGGTATTGCGTACAAATTGAATTGCGGCCTGACTCGCACCAGAGTTAACAAGGGCGTTTTCCCAGGATTCGCCCCGCTTTAACTGTTGGATGTAGGAGGTTATAGCACGAGTGTCTGCGCCGATATCTACCATCGCTTGAATATACAATTCAAAGTGACTTACAGCATGGCCGTTTTGATCCACATCACTTTCTTCGCCAAATACAATTTCGTTGATCAGTCGTCGAATAATGGGATTCCCAACAGGAATCCAAGGAAAGGACGCACAAGTGAGTTCGAGCTGCAAACGCTTAAGCAATGACATAAAGTCCCAAACCGCAAAAACATGGGTTTCCATAAATCGCTGAATAGCGTCTATTGAATCGATCTTGTTATACAGGGGGTGGTTGACTAATACAGAACGGTACTCATCTAGGTGAGTTGTAGTTTCTATCATCGTGTTTCAATTTTTCTTTTTCAGTTGTAAAATTACATAAAATCCCATCGAATACCTAAGGACTTTTGTACTACAATTCTGTACATTTGAAATATGATACCGCCAAAAATCATTGAATGCCCCAGAGATGCAATGCAAGGCATAAAATCCTTTATTCCAACCACTGCAAAGGTGAACTACCTTCAGTTTTTGCTTCAAGTTGGTTTTCATTCACTTGATTTTGGCAGCTTCGTTTCTTCGAGAGCAGTTCCGCAAATGCGAGACACAGCTTATGTACTTGATCAACTCGACTTGTCAAAAACCAAAACCAAACTATTGGCAATTGTCGCCAATTTGAGGGGCGCAGAAACAGCACATAACTTTGAACAAATCGAATATATTGGATTCCCATTTTCGATTTCTGAAAATTTCCAAATGCGAAACACCCACAAAACGATTTCGGAATCCCTGAACAGTCTCAAACAAATTAAAGAATTGACAGATAAATCAAATAAGACATTGATCGTGTACTTGTCCATGGGCTTTGGGAATCCGTATGGGGATCCTTGGAGTGTAGATGTTGTTTCACAATGGGTGGAGCGCCTGGCACAGATGGATATCGAAATTATTTCACTATCAGATACGGTAGGGCAGGCAGTGCCAAACGATATTACCTATTTGTATTCCACATTAATACCAACTTTCCCCGCAATCGAGTTTGGGGCTCATTTTCACACCCACCCGAATAGGGGATATGAAAAACTTACTGTTGCTTTTGATGCTGGATGCCGACGCTTTGATGGAGCAATACATGGCTTTGGCGGTTGTCCAATGGCGAGTGATGCCTTGGTCGGAAATATGCCAACAGAAAAGTTGGTTACATTCTTTAATGAGCGAGGAATTCAGACAGGACTTAGTATGATAACCTTTGAGTCTGCAATGAATAAAACCAAAGAATTGTTTTCTCAATTCAACTAAGTTTATAATTTATTTAAAATTATTCTAAATAAAGTTTG
>JAKMFI010000133.1 GCA_022425505.1 Flavobacteriaceae bacterium
GGCAAACGCCAAGGCATTGACCGTAAAGTCTCTCCGTTTTTGATCATCTTCCAAGCTGCCGCTTTCCACAACTGGATTTCGGCTATTTTTCTGATAGCTCTCTTTTCGAGCACCCACAAACTCAAGCTCATAAGAACCAACACGCACCATTGCTGTTCCATAGTTTTTATAAATGCTTACTTTTCCGCTATTGGGGAGTTGGTCAGCAACCGCTTTGGCCAATTCGATGCCGCTGCCTTCACAAACGATGTCGATATCCTTGGATTGGTTGCGATGCAACAAGGCATCTCGAACACAACCCCCTATGGCAAAAGCACGGGTTTGCATCTGCTCAGCGATTTCTCCAATGGCAGTAAACATTGGGTCTGAAAATGCTTGTAGCAAAATTGTGTTTGTTGTCAAGGGCGTATCGTTTTAGTTTTCCCGTCAATTGTCAATTGTATAATCCTTGAGGGCTTGACTGGATAAGTATCTGATTTCAAAGGTACAACATAGTCAACTTGCTCCAAAATACGACGATCTACCTGACTTTCATTTTCGGGGATGGGCTCACCACTGAGGTTGGCCGAGGTGGCAATGATGGGTTTACCAAATGATTTGACCAGGTCGAGAGCAAATCCGCTTTTCGGAACGCGAAAAGCCATCGACCCATCTTCCGCCATGGCCATAGGGGCAATCCCTTTTGCCTTGGGATACACGATGGTAGTTGGCAAACTATTGCCTTTTAATATCTCGTGAACTGCCTGTGGAATGGACTCGACATAAGTTGTTAACATCTCCATATCAGCGACCAAAGCGATCAAAGATTTATTTTGCGGCCTGTTTTTGATTAAATAAACCGTGTTAACTGCATCTTGATTTGTCGCATCACAGCCAAGTCCTAAAACCGTATCAGAGGGAAACAAAACGACTCCCGATCGGCCCAATGCATCCAGACTTTTTTGAAGTGCCATAAGCGATTTAGCTGATCAAATTTGTGTGCTTAAGCAGATACATCATAGGTTCGCAAGGCATCGTTAAGCGAAGTCTTTTTGTCTGTACTTTCTTTCCGCTTTCCAATAATCAGCGCACATGGCACTTGAAAATCTCCTGCAGAAAACGATTTGGTATAACTTCCAGGGATAACAACAGAGCGCGCAGGTACAAGACCTTTCGTTTCGATGGGTTGATCACCAGTAACGTCAATAATTTTGGTCGATGCAGTGAGCACCACATTTGCTCCGAGTACAGCTTCTGTTTCTACTCGAACGCCTTCAACCACGATGCAGCGAGAACCGATAAAGGCATTGTCCTCAATAATGACAGGCGCAGCTTGAAGAGGTTCTAAAACCCCGCCGATACCAACACCACCACTCAAATGGACGTTTTTACCGATTTGTGCACAGCTCCCAACCGTTGCCCAAGTGTCAACCATAGTACCCTTGTCGACATAGGCCCCGATATTGACGTAACTCGGCATCAGAATCGTTCCGGGAGAAATGTATGCGCCATGGCGAGCCACTGCATGGGGAACAACTCGAATTCCTTTTTCTTTATATCCTGTTTTTAATGGGATTTTGTCATGAAATTCCAATGGCCCTGCTTGCAATGTTTCCATACCTTGAATGGGAAAGTACAAGACGACTGCTTTTTTTACCCACTCGTTGACTTGCCACCCATGCGCTGTTGGTTCGGCTACGCGTAGCTCCCCCTTATCGAGCTGATCGATTACCGAGCGAATCGCTCCTTGTACGTTTTTATCGGCTAATAATGCACGGTCTTCCCATGCTTCCTCAATGGTATTTTGAAATTGACTCATCTCGCAAATTTTTTTCAAAGATAACTTCATTTTATCAAAAAAAAGAGCAGTTCACAAAATCGATACAATAAGTGTATTTTTGCATCTATGGGCCGATTATTAGCGATAGATTACGGGGGTAAACGATGTGGGATTGCAGTCACCGATTTGGATCAGGTGTTTGCCTTTGGCCACGATACGGTTTCGACCTCTGATTTGTTGGATTATCTCAAAGATTACACACAAAAAGAGAATGTGGAGGGGATTGTAGTTGGCATGCCCAAACGCCTTCATAATGAACCCTCATCAATTGCCGACGAGATTCATGAATTCATCGCGGCGTGCAAATCACAGTTTCCGACTCTTCAGTTTCATACCTATGATGAGCGGTTTACTTCAAAAATTGCATCGCATGAGATTGCAACGGCAAGCTCCAAAAAACAAATTCGACAAGACAAAAAGCTCATTGATCAAGTCAGTGCAACCCTATTGTTGCAGTCCTTTTTATCACATCAACAAACCAAGACATCATGACGCTTCCGATATACGCTTATGGGCATCCAATCCTTCGTCAAAAAACAGAGGAAATTGATACGAATTATCCAGATTTAAAGTCTTTGGTTGAAAAGATGTGGGAAACGATGTACAATGCGAATGGGGTGGGTTTGGCAGCTCCACAAATTGGTCTTCCTTTACGACTGTTTGTGGTCGATGCCAGTCCGTTTGCCTCTGATCCTGAACTTTCAGAGGAAGAACAACAACAAATCAAACATTTCAAGCATGTTTTTATCAATCCGTCAATTAAGGTCTTTCAAGGAGATCAGGTCGACTTTAATGAGGGTTGCTTGAGTATTCCCGATATACGGGGTGAAGTGACTCGCGAAGATGGAATTTTGATTTCATACTATGATCTTGACTTCAAATATCATGAGTTGGAGCTTACGGGTTTAGCGTCTCGTGTTGTTCAGCATGAATATGATCATATAGAAGGGAAAGTCTTTACGGATAAACTCAGTTCATTTAAGCGAAAGATATTGAAATCCAAGCTCCTTCAAATTGAAAAGGGAAACATCACAGTTGATTATCCTATGGAGTTTCCGACCAAGCAAAAAAGCAAATTTTAATGGCAGATCGAAAGAGACAGTTGGAAGCC
Source organism: Flavobacteriaceae bacterium (assembly GCA_022425505.1). GTDB lineage: Bacteria > Bacteroidota > Bacteroidia > Flavobacteriales > Flavobacteriaceae > UBA724. The sequence goes on from JAKMFI010000133.1 coordinate 2,931, forward strand.
ATTGATCGCCTGCTGACCATAATGGATGATCTTCGAGAACAGTGTCCTTGGGATCGCAAGCAAACTTTTGAGAGTTTACGTCATTTGACGATTGAGGAGACCTATGAATTGAGCGAATCTTTGTTGAAAGGCAGCCCTGAAGACATCAAGTCCGAATTGGGTGATTTGCTTCTTCACATCATATTTTATGCAAAAATTGGTAGTGAGCAGTCTTCATTTGATATTGCCGATGTTGCCAATCGCATTTGCGATAAGCTGATTCAGCGTCATCCGCATGTCTATGGGGATGTTGAAGTAGCGGATGAAAAAGAAGTAAGGCAAAACTGGGAGCAGCTTAAACTCAAGCATGATCGCAAGGGAGTACTCGATGGTGTTCCCGATTCGCTACCTCCTTTGGTAAAAGCATATCGAATGCAAGAGAAGGCCGCTGGTGTAGGCTTTGATTGGGATCAGACGGAAGGTGTCATTCAAAAAATTGATGAAGAGCTACAAGAGTTTTATGATGAAGTCGATCGAAACGACAAGGCATCTGCAGAAGCCGAGTTTGGAGATTTGTTGTTTTCTTTGGTGAATTATGCTCGTTTTATCGGAATCAACCCAGACGATGCCCTATCGCGGACAAATCAAAAGTTTCGCAGTCGATTTGTAGACATGGAGAAAAAAATCTCAGACCGTCAGATCAAGATGAACCAACTCAAACTTGATGACTGGGAAAAATTGTGGCAAGAGGTAAAATCAGAGAAGTAGATTACACTCTTTTGAAAGCGTTTAGTTTTTGTTGCAAACCATCAATGGTTTTCTTTTGTTTTTCAAGGTCTTTCATAACCTTACTCACCAACGGGTTTTCTGATGAACTTTTAGAGAAAAACTCCATATTCGTTTCGAGTTGAATGTACTCTTGTTTGGCTTTGTCTAAGCGCTGCTTGATTTGTGATTTTTCCTTTTGGATAAGTTCAGTGCGGTCACCCATCAACTTGAGTTTGAGCT
>JAKMFI010000137.1 GCA_022425505.1 Flavobacteriaceae bacterium
ATGTAATATCTACCATCTTTTTTTAGGCAGACAATTGGGTAACTAATATCCATTTCGGCACGTTTTCGGCACTAAATGAAATAATTAGAAAAGCTTAAGTGTAAGTTGTTGAAAAAGAGTGAAATACGAGGGGTAATTTTAGGCGACCTCTAGAACCACAATCTAGCGCTCTAACCAACTGAGCTACAACCATCATTTTCGCACGCAAATGTACGAGTTTTTGTTTTCTGACTCAAAAGATTTTTGTGCTATATCAAATCTGAAATCTGAGCTACGGCCAATTGACGTTGAGTCGTAAAACCCTCTGCATAGCCAACACCAATGATTCTTCCTAAATCCGCAGCTCTGTTCTGAATACTATTCAAAAACTGCTGACTGCTGATTGGAGTATCTGGTTCCTTCGAATTTTCATCATAAAATTGGGAGCCGTAAGCAAGAATCGCTGCCATCTTCTTATCCATAAATTCACTGATATCAACAACGAAATCACAAGGATCATTATTCCATTGCATATAGTGATACACCTGGCTAGGGCGCCATGGTTTTTGTGGCGTATCAGCCACAACAGTTTCAATCTTACGCAGACCACTTAAAAAACAGGCGTCATGAACAAGTGATGCCGCACGTCCATGGTCGATATGACGATCCGTTTGCGCATTACACAGAACTACTTTTGGTCTGTATTTCCTTAGGATTTTGATGATTTCTAGTTGGTGTGCTTCATCGTTTTTGAAAAATCCATCACTAAAACCGAGGTTTTCTCTTATCGATACACCCAATATGGATGCTGCTTGTTTTGCCTCTTTATCTCGAAGATCAGCACTACCCCGAGTTCCGAGCTCACCTCGAGTCAAATCAATAATCCCGACTTTTTTACCAGCGGACACCTCCTTCGCAATCGTACCTCCACAGCTCAACTCCACATCATCGGGATGTGCACCAAATGCCAATATGTCGAGTTGTTCTACCATTAACTTCTAATCCAATCTACAATTTTAGGGTCGTCGGGTTGTGTTCGCGGTGATATTACATCAACGAGTTGCCCTTCTTCATCAATCAGATATTTTTGAAAATTCCATGTGACTGATGAACTTTTCACTCCATTTTTATTCACATCGGTTAGAAAGGCATAAACGGGATGCTTTGATCTTCCTTTGACCGTAATTTTTCCCATCACAGGAAAACTTACCCCGTAATTTTTTTCGCAAAATGTCTTGATTTCATTATTAGAGCCAGGTTCTTGCCACATAAAATTATTGGATGGAAATGCAACAATCACAAAATTGTTTTTTCCGTATTTCTTGTACAAACTTTGAAGTTTTTTATACTGTGATGTCAAACCACATTTTGAAGCTGTATTGACTACCATAACCTTTTTCCCTTTCAAACTATTAAAATGAAAAGGATTTCCATCAATATCAGTAACAACAAATTGGTGAATACTGCTACTTAGTTGATCTGTCTGGGCATAAGCAGCAGTGGCGCCAAACAGTAAAGCCAGTATGATTTTTTCTGTCTTCATTGTGCAATCTTTTTCCCCAAAGGTAAGTAAACTCAAAAAAATGATAAAAAAAACCTTTTACACAATCTCAGCACTTAAGCCAGCATCGATTAAGCGAGTACATTTCGGCTCGAGTTCTTTATAGCTTCCAGACTTCACGGCACATTTTCCGTTGTAGTGAACAATCGTAGCACATTGTTCGGCTTGCTGTGGGGTATGCTCACACACAGCAATCAGTGTTTTGATGACATGGTCAAATGTGTTAACATCATCATTATACAAAATGATTTCATGTTCACGTTCGGTTGCAACGAGAACGTCCTCATCTTGGCTTTCTTGTTCTTTATGTTGGTCAAATCGAATCTTCACAACCCTGAATATACGTATTTTGCGCAAACCCAATCATCAAGTTTGGTGTTTGACTGAAAGGTTAAACCATTTGCATTACACACTTGAGTAATTTCCAAAAGATCAGTTTGATAAAACCCACTGAGCAATAATACGCCTTGACTTTGAAGTCGTTTTGCGTAGTATGGAATATGGCGAATCAGTGTGTTGCGATTAATGTTGGCAAAAATCAAGTCATAGGTTTCTGCAACCATATCAACATCTCCCCTGATTGCCTTCACGATATGATTACATCGATTTCGCTCTGCGTTTTCCATGGTGTTCTCTACACACCAAGATTCAATGTCAATCGCCAAAACTGATTTTGCGCCGAGATCAGCAGCCAGTATTCCCAAAATTCCTGTGCCACAGCCCATATCAAGTACGCTCTTACCTCCCATATCAATCTCCAATGCATGCGTCATCATTAACTGCGTGGTCTGATGGTGACCTGTTCCAAATGACATTTTTGGTTCGATGATCAATTCATAAGCTGTCGTTTTTGGCAGATGAAAAGGGGCGCGAACTGTATAATCTCCTACCACAATGGGGTGGAATGAGGACTCCCAATGGGCATTCCAGTTTTCAACAGGAATTTTATTTATTTGGTGAGAAACAACAAACTTAGATGGCATAAGGGATAACGCCTGCTGAACATTAATACGATTCCAATCTGCTTGTTTTATATAAGCACGAAGACCTGTCTTGGTCTCTAGAAAACTTTCAAACTGTTGTTCTGATAAAACGGCAAGAAGAACATCCCTTCCATAATCAGGTGAAGAAACATGAAAGTCAATCTCAATATAAATGTCATTAGAATCCATTGACAATGGCTGCAAAGTCCTCAGCTTGAAGGGAAGCACCACCAATCAGTCCACCGTCCACATCAGCTTGTGAAAAAATTTCAGTTGCATTGGCTGGCTTTACACTACCTCCATAAAGAATGGACACTGCGTCTGCACAAGTGCTATCATAGTTTTCACGAATCAGGGAACGTATAAAAGCATGCATTTCTTGTGCTTGCTCAGGCGATGCTGTTTCTCCAGTCCCAATTGCCCACACGGGTTCATATGCCAACACGATTTGTTGCCATTGTGTTGCATCTAAATCAAATAAGGCAGTAGATAACTGTTTTTTGACGACATCGAAGTGTGTCTCCGATTTACGCTCTTCAAGCTCCTCTCCGAAACAAAAAATAACATGCAAACCTGCTTGCAAAGCAGCCTGTACTTTTTCTTTTAATAGCTCATCTGTTTCACCAAAATAAGCACGACGCTCTGAATGACCCAAAATCACATGCCGAACTCCAATATCAAGGAGCATAGACGATGAGATTTCTCCTGTGAATGCACCGCTAGCCGATTGGTGCATATTTTGAGCTGCAACATGAATACCACTGTCTTTGGTCGCTTTGACTGCCGCAGAAAGATTTACAAAAGTTGGAGCGACAAAGACCTTGACGCTACTTTTCAAATCTTGTTGTTTGAGTTCTTCGATTAGTTGAGTAGTTTCCGATTCGGTTTTATTCATTTTCCAGTTTCCTGAAACGATTTGTTTTCTCATAATTTAATTTAATTTAATTGTACTTTGGGATCAAGATAAGCATAGAGTAAATCCACAATTTGGTTAATCACGATAAATAAAAATGAAACAGTCAGCACCGACCCCATGAGGACTGGAATATCGAGAACATTCAGGGCGTTCACAATTTCCTTCCCAATTCCGTTCCATCCAAAAATATATTCGACAAAGACCGCTCCTGCCAGCATGCTAGCAAACCATCCTGAAAGAGCTGTAATGACGGGATTCAATGCGTTTTTTAACATATGCTTCCAAATGATAACAGGCATAGACAATCCTTTTGAGCGAGCGGTTTTGACATAAGCACGATTCCATTCATCCAATAAGGCATTTCTCATCAATTGAGTGACAACAGCCAGAGGGCGAATGCCCAAAACAAATGCAGGGAGAATAAGATTTTTCCAAGCAATGTGATAAGATTCCCCCATATCATCAAGAACATATAAACTTCCTGTCATATCAAATGATGTATATTCATGTAGTAAAAACCCAAATATCCAAGCAACAAGAATCGCACTAAAAAAAGAAGGTAAACTCATTCCCATCGTACTGATCAATTGTAAAATACGATCCATAGGGCTATGCACGTAGATGGCGGATAGGACTCCAAATAAGAGCCCAAAGCAAATCGCAATCAATAGCGCAGCAATAGCAAGTATCGCGGTATTTGGAAGGGTGTCCTGAATCACTTCACTGACTTGGACGCCACTCTTGTGATATGATTCTCTTAGGTAGGGCCATTTCAAGACAAGTGTTTTCTCTCCCACATTGAACATACTTATATAGCTGTAATGCATCGTAGAAAGGCCATTAAAATCATGAACTTGAGGATGAATTGAGATTGGACTCAAATCATTCAGATAGCTAGTATACTGCTTTAGGATTGGTTGATCAAAACCAAATTTTTGTTTGATCAACATGAGCTCCTTGCTGTTTTCGTTTTGCCCCAACATCATTTGGGCGGGATCACCAGGAAGTACGCTAAACAAAAAGAAAACGACCGAGGCTACACCCCAAAGCGTAATCAATATTGAAGATATTTTATTTAAAAAATTCACGAATCTTCTAAATGTATGAGAGCAAAAATCGCGTAATTGATCATGTCTTGATAATTGGCCGCAAGACCTTCGCTCACTAAAGTTTGGCCATTGTTGTCCTCAATCTGCTTAACACGAAGTAATTTTTGAAGGATAAGATCGGTTAATGAACTTACACGCATGTCGCGCCAGGCCTCTCCATAATCATGATTTTTGTTTTGCATCAAAGACTTTGCATTACCAATTTGGGCGTTGTAATGCGACAATACCGCTTTTGCTAACATATCGGGCTGATCTGCTATCCCCTTTTCGATTTGTATCAAGGCCATCACGCAATAATTCACAATGCCAATAAATTCTGAAAATTGACCTTCATCCACACGTTGTGTTTTGCTCTGTTGCAAGGTGCGAATTCGCTGAGCTTTGATGAAGATTTGATCGGTCAACGACGACACACGAAGAATTCGCCATGCACAACCATAATCGTGCATTTTTTTCTCAAATAAATCCCTGCATATTTGCACTGCAGTATCATACTGCTTGTCTGTAGTGGCCAAGATGAAAAACTTTTGTGTAAATTTCGGTCAAATTTTTTTAAAAATCTATTCTTTCTCAATTCATTTTTGAATGATTATCAACTGTAATTCTACATCAATTAACCTATCACAAGGGCACGTAATGGGCGTGCTAAACGTCACCCCTGACTCATTCTATGATGGCGGAAAGTTCATGGAGAATGAAAAAGTTCTAACGCAGACAAAGCGCATGCTCGAGGAAGGGGCAAGTTTTATCGATATTGGAGGGGCAAGTTCAAAGCCTGGCTCAGACCCAGTATCTCCAAAAGAAGAAATCGAGCGTGTAATCCCTGCCATTTCAACCATTTTAAAAAACTTTCCCAAAGCTGTAATTTCGATAGACACCACCTCAAGTGTGGTTGCAGAGAAAGCTGTCGGTTCTGGTGCTGCAATTGTGAATGATATTTCAGCTGGTACGAATGACAAACGAATGCTAGAAACCGTAGCATCACTGGGTGTGCCTTATATTGCGATGCACATGCAAGGAACTCCCAAAACGATGCAAAACAATCCCACTTATCAAAATGTACTGAGCGATGTATTTGCTGCTCTTGAACGGTTCTGTAATCGGGCAACACAATTGGGAATTGAACAACTGATTCTCGACCCAGGTTTTGGATTTGGAAAAACCCTCTATCACAATTATCAGCTTTTAAACCAACTTGAGAAATTTCATTCACTTGGTTTTCCCCTTTTGGTCGGCGTTTCAAGAAAGTCGATGATTCAACAAATTGTAGATGTAGATGCCGAAAACGCTTTAAATGGCACAACAGTAATCCACACAATTGCTACACAGAAAGGTGCCTCTATACTTCGTGTACATGACGTGAAAGAAGCCGTACAAGTTTTTCAACTTGTGAATTATTTAAAGCAGCAGGAATCAACTACAATTTCCTAAGCTTGATGAATTTTACTTAATTTTATAAAAAATTTCATTTGAATCCACTCGATTTTCTGCAAGTACGTATCATTGACATTCTCGACATCTTACTTGTCGCTATACTGTTATACTATATCTACCGACTCGTAAAAGGCACTGCCGCTATCAATATTTTCACTGGGATTGTAATTGTGTATCTGATTTGGAAGGTCACAGACATCCTTCAAATGAATGTGTTGAGTAATATTTTGGGTGGTTTTATCAGTGTAGGGGTGTTTGCGCTCATTGTGGTTTTTCAGCAAGAAATTCGAAAACTATTGCTTACAGTTGGGTCAACTAACTTAGCAAACCCGAAAAATTTTAGACGGTATTGGAATATCTTAACCAATAGTGAGCACAGTAATCATTCAGAAGCGAAAATTGTAGTGAATGCCTGTTCAGAACTGAGCATACAAAACATTGGGGCATTAATTGTTTTTGAACGTAACACCAGTCTTGATATGTTTAAAGAGTCCGGAGATCAAGTGAGTATGGACATTTCGACTCCTGTCATTGAAAGTATTTTTTTCAAAGGAGGGCCTTTACATGACGGAGCAGTTGTGATAGATGGAAATCGCATTGTGGCAACACGCGTGGCTTTACCAATAAGCGAGCAGTCTGATATCCCTGTGCGATATGGTCTCAGACACCGTGCAGCAGTCGGGGTTTCTGAAAAAACAGATGCGACTGTTCTTGTTGTTTCTGAGGAGACTGGAAAAATTTCTTATATCAAAAATGGAGAGTTTGTGTCCTTCACTAGCAATGACAACCTCATCGAAATAATTGAAGAAGATTTAAGCTAGATCGTTTCTTGCTTTTTAAGCAACTGCACATTATGCAGATTTTGATAAAACCCACCCTCAATTTGTAGTAGTTTTTCATGGGAGCCCATCTCAACAATCTTCCCGTTGTCCATCACGACGATACGATCTGCTTTTTGAACAGTAGCTAATCGGTGTGCGATAATGATTGCTGTTTTTCCCTCAGTCAATCGGTCTGTTGCAACCTGAACCAATTCCTCTGTTTCTCCGTCAACGGATGAGGTGGCTTCGTCCAAAACAAGAATTGAAGGGTTGGACACATACGCCCTTAAAAAGGCAATGAGTTGACGTTGACCGCCAGAAAGCATGGCACCGCGTTCTTTGACATCATATTGAAGTTTCCCTGGAAGTTTAGATATAAATTTATCAATCTCGATGTGCTTGGCGGCTTCCATTACCTCTTCCTCGCTGATCGATGAGTCCCACATGCTGATGTTGTTTTGAATCGTGTCTGCAAACAAAAACACATCTTGAAGAACAACAGCAATTGCGTTCCTCAATGACGAAAGCTTGTAAGATTTAATGTTCTTGCCATCAACGCTTATACTTCCCTGATTAATATCATAAAATCGACTAAGCAGATTGATGATTGTCGATTTTCCAGCTCCAGTAGCACCGACGATGGCTATGGTTTCTCCAGCATTTACATCAAATGAAATGTCATTGATTACCGTCTCACCTTCTTTATATGAAAACACAACATTCTGAAAAGAAATTTTTCCATTCATGTCTTTTGCTTCAAGGAAGCCATCGTCAGAGATACGACTGTCCGTATCCATTAAAGCAAAGACGCGCTGAACGGCGACCATACCCATTTGCAGGGTGTTAAACTTATCCGCAATTTGACGCAAGGGACGAAACAACATTTGTGTAAGTTGAATAAATAAAAAGATCGAGCCAAGAGTGATTCCATTTTCCTGTGCAATAACGCTCAGGCCTCCATACCAAACCAATAGCCCAATTGTAATCGATGTAGAAAGTTCTGCTATCGGAAAAAAAATGGAGTTATACCAAACCGTTTTCAGCCATGCTTTTTTATGTTTCTCATTTATCTCTTGAAAGGATTGGTACTCTTGATGTTCACGAACAAAAAGTTGAACAATATGCATCCCTGAAATTCTCTCCTGAACAAAAGTATTGAGATTAGCGACCTGGGTTCGCACCTCGTCAAATGCGAATTTCATTGCTTTTTGAAATTTTCGTGTGGCGAATAAAATCACTGGAAGAACTGCAAAAACAATAAGAGACAGTTTCCAGCTCACACTTAGCATTACCCCGACTACGATCAGCATTTTAAGTAGGTCAGCAATGATCATAAACAAGCCCTGGCTAAATATACTCGCAATGGTTTCGATGTCATTCACAGCTCGTGTAACCAGCCGGCCAACTGCTGATTTGTCGAAAAAAGTCATCCGAAAGCCAATCATTCTTCTAAACAATTCTTTTCGGAGGTCATAAACGACTCGTTGTCCAAGCCAATTTGCATAATAAATAAACGAAAACTGGAAAAACACCTCCAAAAACAACACTCCCGTCATGATGCCAATAAATACCAGCATACCGTTGTAGTCATTTAACGTGATGTAGTCGTCAATTGTTATTTTTAACAAATACGGGTTTAGGGTTGAAAAAACAGAGAGCAAAATCGCTGCCGTAAGAACAAAAACAAACGTAAACCTGTATGGACGGATATATTGCATGAGTCTCTTGAAGAGAGACACATCTAAAATAGAACCTGTTACTTTAGAACTCATACCGCAAATATATGCTTTGGATAGTTTACTTTTTCGAGATAGAGACCATGGGCTGGAACAGAGTATCCTGCTTGACTCCGATCGCGACTTGCAAGTATTGCTTCAAAATCTGAAATACTGATTTTTCTCAAACCAACCTCTATGAGCGTACCCACAATAGCCCGAACCATATTTCTCAAAAACCGATTTGCCTGTATAAAGAAAACCAATTCACTCCCGTTTTGTTGCCAATGCACCTGTTGGATGTCACATACATACGTCTTGACGTCTGTTTTTGATTTTGAAAAACACTTAAAATCTTCATGATCAATTAAGATTTTAGCTGCTTGATTCATCAAATCTAAATCTAAGGGCTTTGCAAATTGATAGGACCGTTTTTGCAAAAAGGGATTTTTTTGTGTGGTAATGTGGTAACGATAAGTCCTGCTAACCGCATCAAAGCGTGCGTGAGCATCTTGGGCAACAGCGATAATGTTACGGACTGCAATCTCTTTTGGAAGGAGTTTGTTGAGGCGAAACGTCAAGTCCTGATCGACATGTTCATCAAGGTCAACATGAGCATACAATTGATGCGCATGTACCCCTGCATCAGTGCGACCAGCACCAACAATGCTAAGCGGTTTACGAAATAAAATTGACAACGCATCTTCCAAACATGACTGCACGCTATCGCCCGCTGGCTGTCGTTGCCAGCCAACAAAAGGGGTACCATCGTAAGATAGTTCTACAAAATAACGCAAGGAGTATTATTTTTGTTTGACAAAGATATTGTTTCTATTACCACTGCTTTCATCGCAAATGAAAAAAATACTTTTACTTTCCGACACACATGGCTACATCGACGACCATATGATGGGCTATGTGAATCAATCAGACGAGGTATGGCATGCTGGTGATATTGGGTCAGTTGAAGTGACAGACACAATATCCAACAGTAAGCCCATTCGTGCTGTGTATGGCAATATCGATGGTGTGGAGCTAAGAGTCAGCTTTCCAAAAGATTTGGTGTTTACATGTGAAGGAGTTCGTGTGTTTATGACTCATATTGGAAGAAGGCCTGGTCGATACGCAAAGGGAATAAGTAAACAGCTAAAATCCGTCCAGCCCAAAATTTTTATTTGTGGGCACGCTCACATATTAAAAATTCAGTTTGACAAAACCCATCAAGTCTTGTTTATCAATCCTGGAGCCATGGGAAAACAAGGTTTTCATAAGGTTCGAACAATGGTTCGCTTTGAACTCTCTAAAGGAGAGATAAAAAATATGGAAGTCATTGAAGTCAAGCGATAAACTTTACCGAAGGCGATCGGCAGATCGAACCAAATCTTCATCGCGCTTTATGCCCTTGTTGGCTAGAGAAAGGAAAATGATTGTGAGCATAGGGACAACGCAAGCCAAAAGCTGGTGAGTTTCATTACTATCCGAATTAAAATAGCCGGTACATTGATTGAGCAATACGCCTAGTATAATCAGCAAAAGAACTCTATTCAGAACAAATTGCCGTTTTCTGTTCCGAAATTGAAAAATATTCCAAAATGGAACAACAATCAATAAGAGGTTGGAAATGAGTAAGATATAAGACTGATTGACTTCAACAGAAACACCGGAATACAACAAACGTTGCGGAAGGAAGATAAATCCTGCCAACTGAATGAGAAAAACAAATAATAGATAGATGGTTTGAATTCGCTGTAACACCGTCAAAGTTTTAGTAAAAGTAAAAAATAGTTGTATATTTGTGATGCAATTGGAAAAACTTCACTCCAATTTTTCACTTCCATATTATTTATTCTCAACTACATAATGTTAGAAATCGCTGAATTAAAATCAAAAAAGCTTCCTGAATTACAAGAAATTGCAAAAAATTTAGGAATCAAAGGGATTGCAGGACAAAAGAAATTGGATCTTGCTTATAGTATCATTGATCACATTGCGAGCCAACCAGAGGCAAAAAAGGACAAACAAGCAGATCCTGAAACAAAAAAGCCCACCAAAAAAAATGCTCCCGACAAAGCACAAAACGAAAAGCCGAAAGCTGATAAACAACGCCAAAACAACAATGGCAAGCAACAGCAATCCGACGAAAAGAACAAGACCAAACACAATAAGAAGGTAGACAATCACAATAAAGACACTCGAAACAAGTACCGCCAACCCGATTATGAGTTTGAAGGAATTATTGAGAGTGAGGGAGTATTGGAAATGATGCCTGAAGGTTATGGTTTTTTACGATCTTCAGATTACAATTACCTCTCGTCACCCGACGATATTTATGTCTCACAGTCGCAAGTTCGATTATTTGGACTAAAAACTGGTGATACCGTTCTTGGGCATGTACGTCCACCAAAAGAAGGAGAAAAATTTTTTCCCCTAATCAAGGTAAGCACAATAAATGGGCTAAGCCCAAATGTAGTTCGCGATCGTGTTTCATTTGAGCATTTGACTCCTTTGTTTCCAGATGAAAAATTCAATATTGCCGAAAAGCAGAGCACCATATCAACTCGAATCATGGACTTGTTCTGCCCTATTGGAAAAGGGCAACGTGGAATGATTGTATCGCAACCCAAAACAGGCAAGACCATGTTGTTAAAGGACGTTGCCAATGCCATTGCAGCAAATCACCCAGAAGTCTATCAGATCATTCTTTTGATTGATGAAAGACCAGAGGAAGTAACCGATATGCAACGCAACGTAAAAGGGGAAGTCGTTGCTTCTACTTTTGACGAACCAGCTGACAGACACGTTAAGGTTGCGAACATTGTTCTTGAAAAGGCAAAAAGATTAGTGGAATGTGGCCATGATGTGGTGATACTTCTCGATTCAATTACTCGTTTAGCACGTGCGTACAACACTGTACAACCTGCTTCAGGAAAAATTTTAAGTGGTGGTGTTGATGCAAATGCATTACATAAACCAAAACGTTTCTTTGGAGCTGCAAGAAACATTGAAAATGGAGGGTCTTTATCAATCATTGCTACTGCATTGACAGAAACTGGCTCGAAGATGGATGAAGTTATTTTTGAAGAGTTTAAGGGTACGGGTAATATGGAACTACAGCTTGATCGTAGAATTTCAAATCGTAGAATTTTCCCTGCGATTGATTTGGTTTCTTCAAGCACTCGTAGAGATGATATGCTCCTCGATGAAAACACCGTTCAAAGAATGTGGGTGATGAGAAAATACCTTGCAGACATGAACCCAGTTGAGGCAATGGAGTTTATTGAAGATCGTATCAAGAGAACGCTCAATAATGAAGAATTTTTGATCTCAATGAATAACTAAAAAAACGAAACAAACAAAAAAAGGGCTTCCATTGGAAGCCCTTTTTTTTGGTATAGATGCAACTTATAAAGAAGCTACGTGCTTTGTTACTTTCGATTTTAAGTTAGCAGCTTTGTTCGCATGAATGATATTGCGCTTAGCAAGCTTGTCGATCTTAGAAATCAACGTAGGGAGTGCTTTGGTAGCAGCTTTCTTCGTTTTGATCTCCTGAAAATCTCTCAACGCATTACGCGTCGTTTTGTGTTGCAAACGGTTGCGAAGACGTTTTGTCTCGTCAGAGCGTATGTTTTTTAAAGCAGACTTATGGTTAGCCATAGTGTTTTATATTTTTGTAGCCCGTAGGGGAATCGAACCCCTCTTACCAGGATGAAAACCTGGCGTCCTAGCCGATAGACGAACGGGCCTTTTTTATTTTAGGTGGCAAATTTAATTGAAAAAAATGATAATGCAATTAATTTTAATATGTTTTGTACCAAAACGATAAATAAAGTCGTTTTGAGAATGTTCATTAATTTTTCTACATTTACACAAAACCCCATAGCGTGCCCCAAAAAACGATTACCTTATTCTTTTGCATACTCTTTTTTTATTCCTTTGGAACTAAACAGCAAAAGGATAGCGACATCGCCCATTTCAACACCGCAAGTCAAAAACTCATTGGAGATGGCTACGATTTGGTAAGCTACTTTTTTGAAAACAAGCCCGTCAAGGGAAAGTCATTTATTACGAGTCAATATCAAGGTCTTCTGTTTTATTTTTCATCCCAAGAAAACAAAGACCTCTTCATCAGCGATCCAACAACTCTTTAATTGGAAGAAAATCAGAGATTGAAGCTACGACCTCATCCTTTCATAAAAAGTATTTTTTTTACAAAAATCATCCAATATACCTGAAGAGAAGTAGTGACATCCAAACAGTGAGCATGACGACGATCTTGAAAAACAAGAATGGATTGAGGTT
>JAKMFI010000014.1 GCA_022425505.1 Flavobacteriaceae bacterium
AGATCACCACTTTTTTCGGTTATTAACATACTACCATCCGGAAGCCAATCCATGCCCCAGGGGTTTTGTACGCCATCTAAAACCATTTCTATGTTATAGGGTCTCTCATTAGGTATTTCAAGTGGTAATTCACCTTGGGCATTAGGGTGTTGACAGCCCATGATCAGCAGGCTAAAAAGAGGTATTAAGCGGTCCATATTTCTTGTGACATTGTTTTGGTAAAAGTTAGTAAAATAGTTTGAAAAAAAGATAAAAGAAATATCTTTGCCCACCACATTATCGGGATGTGGCGCAGTCTGGTAGCGTACACGCCTGGGGGGCGTGGGGTCGCAGGTTCAAATCCTGTCATCCCGACAAGCAGATGCCTGACTTCGAAAAAGTTGGGTATTTTATTTTTAATTCAAGTCAAACTTATTTGAATGAAACATTAAAAATAAAACATCAAAATGCGTTAGCAAAAGGCATCTATTTACAAAAAATTCGATGTAAAGGTATTATTTAAATCCTGTCATTCCGACTAGCAGATGCCTGACTTTGATGGAGTTCGGTTTTTTTGTTTATTTGAATATTATGACAATGCGATACTTTACTTATGTTTTCCTTCTACAAGTCATTTTCGCTTGTGGACAGCCTGACGTTACAATCTCAACTCCAGACCATACAAACTACACCATAGACGTGGTCGTGCCTGATTTGGAAATCCCTTGGGGAATGGCTTTTCTTCCTGACAACAGTTTATTGATCACTGAAAAAGAAGGTCAGCTCATTCATTTTCAAAATGGTCAAAAAACCATTATTCAAAATTTACCCACCACCTACGTTCGTGGACAAGGTGGACTTATGGGGATTGCGATACACCCAAATTTTAAAGAAAACAACATCATCTATTTTACTCAATCTTCATCAGTAGGTTCCGATAAATCTGGCGGAAACTCTGCTCTTTATCGCGCAGTTTTACAAGACAACGCATTGCAAGATGTCTCCCTTCTCTACAAAGCAAAGCCAAATACAAAAAAAGGCGTTCATTTTGGCTCTCGGATTGTTTTTGACAATGATGGTTATTTGTACTTTACCGTTGGTGACCGTGGAAATCGGGACGTTAACCCTCAAGACCTTGCGAGAGACGGTGGGAAAGTATATCGCCTGACGGATAATGGCGAGATCCCTTCCGATAATCCTTTTGTAGATGTTCCAAACGCAAAAACAGCTGTTTACTCCTATGGGCATCGAAACCCACAAGGGATGACCAAACACCCTGTGACTGGCGAGATTTGGACTCACGAACACGGACCTAGAGGCGGAGACGAAATCAATATCATACAAGCTGGCAAAAACTATGGGTGGCCAAAAATCACCTATGGTAAAAACTATACTGGCACTACGATTACCAAAGACAAAGCACTTCCTGGAATGGAACAACCTTTGTATTACTGGATTCCCTCCATCGCACCTTCTGGAATGGCTTTTGTTCACAATTCTGGATATGCGGATTGGGATGGGAGTTTGGTTGTGGGATCCTTAAAGTTTAATTATTTAGAACGCTTAACGTTTGACAACAACCGTGTTGTTTATCGAGAAAAAATCGCCAATGAAATCGGTCGTGTTCGCGATGTAGTTCTTGGACCAGATGGATTTCTCTATCTAGCGGTTGAGAACAAAGGGATTTGTAAAATTGTTCCAAATCCATGAGATTTCTTTTCTTAATTATCTTTCTGTCAGCATCGTCTTTGGCACAGCAAAGTTCGGAAGACAGCTACGAACATGGGCAAATGTTATATGCGGATTTTTGTGTGCGTTGTCACCTTCCCGACGGAACTGGCGAAGCTGATTTGATCCCGCCCCTCGCAAGCGCTGACTTCCTACAGGATATACAAGCAACTGTTCATAGCATTAAATATGGCATCCATGGCCCCATCACTGTAAATGGCGTAAAATACAGTGGTTCAATGGCTCCTATGGGCTTGGAAAATGATGAAATTGCGGATGTCACGAATTACATTCTGAATAGCTGGGGAAATACCACAGACGTGATCGTAACTGAGGCGTACGTCAAGGGGATAAAAGAAACGAAATGATGAAGATTATTGGAATCTGTGGTGGTTCTGGTTCTGGAAAAACAACTTTAGTTGAAGCTGTGCGTGCGCATTTGTCCACTGATTTCGTGAGTGTGATCTCACAAGATTCCTACTACAAAAACCATGACACGCTTACGTTTGAAGAACGCTGTGAGCTCAATTACGATCACCCCAATGCCATCGATTATGATTTGTTTGTTTCACATCTGAACCAACTGAAAGACGGAAAATCTATCCATTCCCCAATCTATTCATATAGCGAGCATTTGCGTTCTGATCAGTTTATCGAGGTTTACCCAAAGCCAGTTGTGATAGTTGAGGGGATTTTAATTTTCGCTCATACTCCATTGAGAGAGCAATTTACGACGACCATCTTTATCGATGCGGAAGACGACACACGCCTGCGTAGAAGAACGGTCAGAGACATTCAGACAAGAGGTCGAACTGTCGAAGAGGTCAAGCATCGCTTTGAGGACACAATTTTGCCAATGCACAATGCCCATATTCAACATCACAAAGAAACTTCAGATTATATTTTTGACAACAACAAAGATGATCTGTCTAGGTTGGGTTCTTTTTGTAAATTGGTAGACAAACTAATCAAGTGAATCTAAAACAAATTCGAGAATCGCGCTGGTTTAAGTTAGGCACTAACATTTATGTGCTAGTCAGTTCCTTTTTTATCATATGGATGTTGTTTTTCGACACCAATTCTTTTCAAATTTTATGGAGCCTAGAATCAAAAATAGATGAACTTGAGCGTCAAAAGGAGGAGTTGATACGGCAAATCCAAGACGACCAAATCTTTATTGAGAAGCTATCCGATTCGATTGAACTAGAAAAGTTTGGGCGTGAAAACTACTATCTCAAAAAGGCGGATGAGGATATTTTTATCATCGAATTTAGAGACAGCTTAGATACTTCCTCTTAAAATATTGTATTTTTAACGTATGACACACACCGATAAAATGCTCCGTGAAGGGAGTTTGGCAGGAAAAGTAATTGTTGTAACTGGTGGCGGTAGCGGACTTGGCAAGGCCATGACTTCTTATTTTTTGGAACTTGGTGCCAAGGTTGCCATAACCTCTCGCAAATTGGAAAAGCTTGAAGGAGCGGCCAAAGAACTCCGTGATACAACGGGCGGTGACTGCTTTGCAGTTGCTTGTGACGTTCGAGATTATGAGCAAGTCGAGCAGATGCACAAACAAGTTATAGACCATTTTGGTCCGATTGATGTTTTGCTCAACAATGCTGCTGGAAACTTTATCTCGCCTACCGAAAATTTATCGAGTAATGCGTTTGATACCATCGTTGATATCGTGTTGACTGGAACAAAAAACTGCACCATGGTCTTTGGTAAACATTGGATCAAAACCAAACGAAAAAATGTCAATGTATTAAACATTGTTACCACCTATGCATTTACAGGTTCCGGCTATGTTGTGCCATCCGCAACTGCTAAGGGAGGAGTATTGGCCATGACACGTTCTTTGGCTGTTGAATGGTCAAAATACGGCATGCGTTTTAATGCGATTGCACCTGGGCCATTCCCGACGAAAGGGGCTTGGGATCGCTTGCTACCGGGACCATTGGTGAAAAAGTTTGATCCTGCAAAAAAAGTACCCCTTGGTCGTGTGGGTGCGCATCAAGAGCTTGCCAATCTCGCTGCCTATATGGTTTCTGACTTTGGTGCATACCTCAATGGTGAGGTTGTTGTGCTAGATGGTGGAGAGTGGCTAAAGGGAGCTGGACAGTTTAATATGCTTGACAAAATTCCAAAAGCACTCTGGACAATCCTGAAAAAAGCGATGTTGAAAAAAAAGTAATTTTTTTATCCGATATCGTTCTTTTTTACTCTGTTAAATTGTACTTTTAATCCTCAATTCACAAGATGCCTCATGGGTAAAATCATTGCCGTAGCGAACCAAAAAGGGGGTGTTGGAAAAACAACAACCGCAGTCAATCTTGCAGCTAGCTTAGGTGTTTTAGAGCAGAAAGTTCTTCTAATTGACGCCGACCCACAAGCAAATGCAACTTCTGGTCTTGGCATAGACGTTGAACATCAAAATAAGGGAACCTATCAACTTTTGGAGCATTCTGCGCCTCTGGACCAAGTTACTGTCTCTGTACCGTCAGCAAACGTCGATGTCGTGCCTTCACACATCGACCTTGTCGCTATCGAAATTGAATTGGTTGACAAGCCAAACCGTGAATACATGTTATACCAAGCTTTGGAAGGGGTTAGAGATCAATACGATTTTGTGATCATCGACTGTGCGCCTTCTCTTGGACTGCTCACCCTAAATGCACTAACAACCTCAGATTCAGTTCTGATTCCGATCCAATGCGAATACTTTGCTCTCGAAGGTCTTGGAAAACTCCTCAATACAATTAAGAGCGTACAACGCATTCACAACAAAAACTTAGACATTGAAGGCATGCTGCTCACCATGTATGATTCCAGGTTACGCCTTTCAAATCAAGTTGTGAATGAGGTCAAAAAACATTTTCATGAAATGGTGTTTAACACCATTATCCAACGCAATGTGAAAATTGGGGAAGCACCGAGTTTTGGCGAAAGCATTTTAGATTACGACAGCACGAGTAAAGGTGCCGAAAATTACTTAAATTTAGCGCAAGAAGTCATCGAAAAAAACAAGATAAATGGCAAAAGCAAATAAACGGCAAGCACTCGGACGCGGATTGTCCGCTCTTTTGGACGATTCAGTAAGTCGAACCCCTTCCAATGAGTCTGTTGTTGGGAATGTCGTTGAGCTTACACTCGATCAAATTGAAGTCAACCCGTTTCAGCCAAGAACCAACTTCAATCAAGAAGCAATTGAAGACTTGGCCAAATCCATACAAGCACTGGGCGTTATTCAACCCATCACGGTACGGAAAACCGAGAATGGAACCTTCCAACTGGTTTCGGGTGAGCGAAGATTGCGAGCTGCCAAAAGTGTTGGGCTATCAACAATCCCTTCATTTGTCCGCACTGCCGACGACCAAGAGTCTTTGGAAATGGCTTTGGTTGAAAACATCCAGCGGCAAGATTTGGATCCAATAGAGGTTGCCCTCTCCTACCAACGCCTTATCGATGAGATTGAACTCACACAAGAAGAATTGAGTGAGCGTGTTGGAAAAAAGCGTTCTACAATTACGAATTATATCAGACTTCTTCGTCTCGATCCGATTATTCAAACAGGGATTCGTGATGGGTTTATATCAATGGGACATGGTCGCGCATTAATCTCGCTAGAAGACCGAAGTACCCAGCTCAGTATCTATGAACAAATTTTGGCAAAGGGCTTGTCGGTGCGTGCAACAGAAAAACTTGTCAAAGCAGATCCCGCCACCCCTCCAAAAAAAACAACAGCTTCCAATCCATACATCGAAAAGAAATTAAAATTCTATCAAAAACTGTTTGGCGACAAAGCACGTATCCAACTCAACGCTTCAGGTGGTGGGCAAATTGTGATTCCGTTTACATCTGAAAAAGATTTTAAATCTTTGACCAAACGACTACAAAGTGAACCCTAAACTTACACAACTCGTTGTGCTGATTTCTTTTGTTTGCTTGGGACAACAACAAGATTTATCAAATTCCATCAAGAAGGAAATTGACCCGCTTCGCCCAGCAAAAGCCGCTTTCTACTCTGCTGTTTTACCAGGTTTGGGACAAGTGTACAACAAACGATATTGGAAATTACCGCTAATCTATGGGGGAATTGGCGCATCGATTTATTTTTATGACGCGAACAACAAAAATTTCAAACGCTATAGAAATGCCTATAAACGGAGATTGGCTGGCTTCACTGACGATGAATTTCAAGGAGTCATTTTTGATAATGACCGTTTGATTGATGGGATGAATTTTTACAAACAATACCGCGATCAATCGATGTTGTTTATCATTGGCACTTATTTCCTCAACATCTTAGATGCCAATATCGATGCACACCTCAAACAGTATAATATCAACCAAAATCTCAGTCTAAAACCCTATATAGATCAAAATCCTATTGTCGCGGATCATCATTTTGGAGTGAGTCTAAATTTCAATTTTTAAATTTGTAAAATGAAAATTGCATTACTCGGTTACGGACGCATGGGACAAGCCATTGAGCAAATTGCCATTGACAGAGGACATACAATCATTGCCAAAATCGATAAAGACAATCCAAATGAGGCCTATGAGGCAGATGTCGCAATCAATTTTAGCGTTCCCATGGCTGCCTATGATAACATCACCGGTGCAATCCACAAAAAAATCCCTGTAATCTGTGGCACCACAGGTTGGTTGGATCGGCTTGACGAAGTTGAAACTCTATGTAAACAAAACGAGGGTGCATTTCTTTATGCTTCTAATTTTAGTTTGGGTGTTAATCTATTTTTCGAACTCAATGCAAAGTTGGCTGAAATGATGCAAAAACATCCGCTTTACACTGCTTCGATAGAAGAAATTCATCACACGCAAAAACTCGACAAGCCCAGTGGCACAGCAATCACATTGGCTGAAGGGATTCCATCAGAGGGTAAGGCATGGCATTTGGTTGAAGATAAAGGAGAGGGAGTTCCAATTACCTCTATACGAAAAGATGAAGTGCCTGGCACGCATACGGTTATTCATCGTTCAGAAATCGATGAGATTTCCATTACACACACTGCGCATAACCGGACTGGTTTCGCTTTGGGAGCTGTTCTTGCTGCCGAATGGATTCAAGATAAAAAAGGTATTTTTAGCATCAGAGATGTTTTACAAATCTAAGAACCCCTAATCGAGGGATAAAACACATTTTCTATGACATTCACACAGTGGTTTCTTTTTATTCTCATCATTCAATTTGTTCATTTTTTTGGGACATGGAAGTTATATCAGCGTGCGGGATACAAACCGTGGCAAGCAGCAATTCCGATCTACAATGCGGTGGTGTTGATGAAAATCATCAATCGTCCTCGATGGTGGGTGTTAATGTTTTTTATGCCAATCATCAACTTGATTATCTTTCCCGTGGTATGGGTAGAAACTGCTCGAAGTTTTGGCAAAAGAAGTGCGACAGATACTTTTCTGACTCTGATCAGTTTTGGTCTCTATCTCTACACCATCAACTACAACAATCAACTTGAACACATCAAAGACCGAAGTTTAAAGCCAAGAACCGCTTTCGGGGAATGGTTTAGCTCGATTTTATTTGCCGTGGTCATCGCCACCCTTGTCCACACCTATTTTATCCAACCCTATATTATTCCGACTGGCTCTTTAGAAAAAACACTTTTAACAGGTGATTTCCTCTTTGTTAGCAAGTATCACTATGGGGCACGAGTGCCCCAAACAGCGGTCTCTTTTCCGATGGTGCACGACACTATTCCTTTGGCGCGTGTACGCTCCTACCTCAAAAAGCCACAATTGCCTTATATGCGATTGCCCAAACTGCAGAAGATCAAGCGTAATGAGATTGTGGTCTTTAGTTGGCCAGCAGATACGGTACGTCAGTTTTTTAAAAAAGAAGCCCGAGTCGATAAACCCATTGACAAAAAATCAAACTATGTAAAGCGCTGCGTGGCCATCCCCGGAGATACCTTAGAAATTATCGATGGAATCATCCTTATCAATGGAGAACGCACCCAACTCCCCGACCGCGCCAAACCACTCTATGGATATACCGCATATAGCAAAACTGGCATTTCGTCAAGAGAACTGATCCAAGCAGGAATACGAGATCTAACCAGGCGATTTCGGATTGAAAGTAACATCTCACAACAACAACTCAATGCCTTGTTTGCCAACAATATCAACGTCATTCGGCAGGGAGATAACCTCATTGCGATATCAGGCGCAAGAGGAATTCCAACAGATCTGATTCGAAGACAGCGATTGCGGGTAACCGAACTTCGAGATACCAAAAAAACAATCTTCCTCACGCTGGAAGAAGCCGAAAAGGTCAGAAACGAAATCAGTTTTGACAGTTTGGTTCGCAACATCAACAATCGACAATCATACAACACAAACTTTTTCCCAAATGACATTCGCTACAACTGGAACGAAGACAATTTTGGACCAATCGTGATGCCAAAACAAGGGGTCACTGTATCCTTGACCAAAGATAATATTGCCTTGTATCGAAAGTTGATTCGGGATTATGAAAACCGAACACTTAGCTATAAAGACAATGCCATTTTGATCGGTGGCGAGCCAACAGATCAATACACCTTCTCACAAGACTATTATTGGATGATGGGTGACAATCGCCACCGCTCGGAAGACAGTCGGTTTTGGGGCTTTGTACCGGCAGATCACATTGTAGGTAAACCTATTTTTATCTGGATGAGCATCGATGGCATCAATGATGGGGTCGCCAATTGGAAAGTGCGTTGGAATCGTGTCTTCACAACAACCAACGGAGATGGCGAACCCGTTTCCTATCGTTGGCACTTTTTGGCGATTATCGTTGCCTATCAAGTTTTTATACGTGTTCGTAAGCGTCTTAAAAAACAATGACCCATACCCTACTCCCCCTTGCCTATGCTGGGCCAATCGCGCATTGGGTTCCCATTTGTAAGAAACAACCGATTCTTTGGGAAGTAGAGGATTTTTATCAGAAGCAAACCTATCGCAATCGCATGGAAATCCATGCAGCCAACGGAAAGCTCATGCTGAGTATTCCGATTCAACATCTAGGTTATGATGGGCATCAAAACTATAAAGATGTACAGATCGCCAACGAATTTCCTTGGCAAAGAAACCATTGGTTGTCACTTAAAACCGCATATCAGTCCTCTCCTTTTTTTGAATATTACGAAGATGATATTGCACCTCTTTACCAAACACCATACAAATCGCTGTTAGCATTCAACAAACAGGTCATGGAAACGATTTGTGAATTGTTGCAGATTCAAGCACCCAAAGAAACCACAAGCACTTATGAAAAAGATAGTCCAAACCACGATTTACGGCATCTAATCGATGCTAAAACCGCAAAGGCAACTACAGTTTGTGAGTACACCCAAGTCTTTAGCGACAAAAATGGATTTATCCCCAACTTGAGTATTTTGGATCTTTTGTTTAACATGGGTCCCGAAACAGTTCCCCTGTTGCAGTCCCAATAAATGTTTTTTTTTAAAAACAAGCCCCATGTTCAAACCCAAAGTTATCGGAGTTGGTGGTATTTTTTTCAAAGCCAAAAAGCCAAGTCGCCTTCGCAAATGGTACAAAAACCATTTGAGTTTTAATCTAAATCCCTACGGTTCTTCATTTGAGTTTCGAAATGTGAATAACCCTGATAAGGTTCAGTATTTTCTGTGGTCTGTATTTAAAAATTACACGGATTACTTTTCGCCCTCAACAAAAGAGTTTATGGTCGATTTTCGGGTGGAAAACATCGAAAAAACGGTAGCATACTTACGAAAAATCGGGACGGAAATCATCGATGAAGTCAAGAGTTACCCCTATGTGAAATTTGTACACATATTGGATCCCGAGGGAAATGTAATCGAACTGTGGGAAGCCAATGATGACTTTTTTAGAGATTTGATGGGACCGACAAACAAATAAAAAAAGCAGGCCATAAGCCGGATTCTGTCGTGCCTTACCATTGATCTCGACCCAACATTACTGCGGGGTTCTATCCGCCTACCCACCAGCTCAAGAGCGCTTCTTTCAAACACTGGTTTACTTGGCGTTTCACCGTATAGAGTTTACCTGATTTCACTACAGCCGAACTGTACTTTCTTTCTGTTGCACTGGTCCTATCCGCTAGGCGGACGACGGGCGTTACCCGCTATACTGCGCTATGGTGTCCGGACTTTCCTCTGCACTTGCATGCAGCGGTAAGGTGGCCTGCTTTGCAAAAATACATGATTTACAGTTGATAAACACATGAAAAGAGCAGATGGAAATCCAAGGGGTTTTGATATATTTGTTTCTGTGGAACCCTTTGTTGTATCGGCTTTAAAATATCGCCCACAGCGGTTTGAAGACGTTGTTGGACAGGAATCTATTACCAAAACCCTAGAGAATGCGATTGCCAAAGACCACCTTGCCCAGGCCTTGCTGTTCTGCGGGCCACGTGGAGTCGGTAAAACCACTTGTGCACGAATTCTTGCCAAAAAAATCAATGATAGCGACGAAACCGCTGCGGAAGACAACGATTTTGCCTTTAATATCTTTGAATTGGATGCCGCCTCAAACAACTCTGTTGAAGACATTCGAAACCTTATCGATCAGGTGCGGATCCCACCACAAGTCGGGAAATACAAGGTCTATATCATCGACGAGGTACATATGCTCTCCCAAGCGGCTTTTAATGCCTTTTTAAAAACGTTGGAAGAACCGCCTGCCCATGCCATTTTTATCCTTGCCACAACTGAAAAACACAAAATTATCCCCACCATACTCTCGCGTTGTCAAATTTTTGATTTTAAACGCATTGGCGTAACGGATGCAAAAAACTATTTGCAAAAAATCGCAGAAAACGAGGGAATTCAAGCTGAGGAAGAAGCCCTTCAGCTCATAGCACAAAAGGCAGACGGCGCTATGCGTGACGCCCTTTCCATTTTTGATCGTATTGTCAGCTTTTCCAATGATGCCATCACGGCACAACATGTTTCTGTCAACCTGAGTATACTCGATTTTGACACCTATTTACAGATCACAAAGCAATTGATCGAAGGAGATATCAGAGGGGTGATTTTATCGTTTGACCAAGTCTTATCCAAAGGATTTGACGGGCATCAATTTATTGTGGGGCTTGCCAGTCATTTTCGAGACTTGTGGATGTGTAAACACCCAGACACCATTTCTTTAATCGAAGTTGGTTCTTCTACGCAAAAAAAATATCTCGCCCAGTCCGAAATGGCTGACCTATCGTTTCTGGAAAAAGCAATTGCCCTAACAAACGAATGCGATTTACGGTACAAAGCATCTAAAAACCAACGTTTGCATGTTGAACTCTGCTTGATGCAAATCGCTTCTGTTGAGAACGAAAAAAAAAAGGATAAACCCTACATCAAACCAGCACTAAAGACCGACAAAGCACCCCAACCAACCCAAAAGCCCCTCGCAAAAGAAGAACCCAAACCAATTGCTGAGCCAATAGTTGCTAAACCCATTGGGGAGACTGCTGTAGAAACCGAAGAGCCCCCAACTGTTGAAAAACCAAATACGGAACCAACCAAAGCACCGGATGAACCTGTTCAGAAGCCCATAGCACTTGACATTCAGCCCAAAGGGGTTTCTGGATTGTCTCTCTCCAGTATTGCTTATCAGAAGAACATCAAGGCAAATCAGCCCACAAATGGAAAAAATACACGCGAGGAAACCGTTGGTCAAGAAAGTCTGGAAACAGCATGGAAAGCCTTGTCTTCCCAGTTGGAAGCCGATGGAGAGTACAATCTCGCTGCTCTACTCAATCTCGATAGTCCACGATTGAAAAACAAAGTGAAGATTCATCTCAATTTTCCCAATAAAACCAACAAACTCGAACTGGAAAGTGAAAAAGGAAAGGTTATCGGTGCACTTGCTGACGAGTTAAAAAATGATTTGCTTCAATTTGTGATTCATGTCAGCCAGGAAGAACAGCAAAACTACGTCTATACACCCAGAGACAAATACGAGCAACTGGTCAAAATCAACCCTTTGGTCGATGACATTCGAAAAGAATTTGATCTGGATTTAAATTAATCATCATGTTAGGACTCCAACTCCCTACCGACCCACGCTGGGTGAATATCGTAGAGAAAAACATCGAAGAGATATTGGTGGATCATGCATATTGCGAACAGAAAGCAGCGAGTACAGCCATTTCCTTTATCATCGGCTTTCCTGAAAAAACCGAACTGGTACAGGTCATGATTGATTTGGTTGCTGAGGAAATGAGTCATTTTAAAATGGTGCACGAACTTTTGATTGAACGCGGATTTACGCTCGGTCGAGAACGCAAAGATGAATACGTCAATCAGTTGATGCAGTTTTTTCCCAAAGGCGGTAGCCGAGAGGTTCATTTGGTACATAAGTTGTTGTATGCCGCCTTGATTGAAGCGCGGAGCTGTGAGCGTTTCCGTTTGCTTTCCGAAAAATTGGAAGACAAGCAGTTGGCTCGTTTTTACAAAAAACTGATGATTAGCGAAGCAAATCACTACACCATGTTTTTACAGTTTGCCCGTACCTATGGCGGACGCGAACAAACCGATCAGAAATGGAAAGCCCTCCTCGACTTTGAAGGCGAACTGATCAAAAGCTTTGGCAAAAAAGAGACAATGCATGGGTGAGGGTTTGGCTAAACGGCGTTTTAATGAGTTTTTGCAAATTGTTGTAGCTGTTTTTAAATTTATTAATATTCTATTTTAATGTTAGCCAACAACTGAGTAAACGCATTGCGTAACTCCAACCCTCCCTAAACTGTAAACTTGAAAAAAAAATCGAAATCAATTTGTTGATCTGGGTAAACGATTTAGAGCGTTTGTGGGTTCAAGGTAATCATTTTGGTTGAATGATGGCTCAACAAAACAGAAAGACTACCCCTTCTCCTTATAGAGCAACTTTACCATACCGTCGGCGAGTCCGACTTTGGGGACATGAATCTGCGATGAGTTGGAGTGCTTCATGCCCATAAGGTATATGCGGGTGGCTTGCTCGATCACATCTGAACGGTCGGCATTAAAACTAAAATCCACCATCATTTGCTTGGGGCTCATCGACTGAAAGGCTTTGTACTTTTCTTTGACAAAGTCATAAGACAAGGGCTCTCCAGCACTGTTTCCAGAAAGCTTAAACAGAGAGTTAATCGTTCCGCCAGAA
>JAKMFI010000056.1 GCA_022425505.1 Flavobacteriaceae bacterium
TTGCATGGACCGTCATATTCGGGTTGACTTTCGCAACATTCTTGACATTGGTAATCCTCCCAGTTGCTTTTTATCTCAGCAAAAGGGCTGCCATACGGTTCAATAAAACCTAAAGTAAACTAGCGAAGGGCGGTACGCTCAGAAGTGTTCCAGTAAATGACGTCTTGCACTTTGTTGTTGGTAAACTCAACTTCAATCAATTGCTCGTCGTTCCAAAAAAACCATGTGCCAGCTTTGACGCCATTCTCATAGTTTCCAACAGCGATTTTGTTGCCCTCTGCATCGAAAGATTCCCAAACGCCATCGAGTTTGTTGCGGTGAATATGCCCGTGTTGGGCAATTTCTCCATTGTCGTGAAACTGGGTGAGTTTCATCAGTTGAGGAGAAGTCGTGCGCTCTACCTTTGTAGTTTGCCCATACGAAAATGTAAAACCGAAAACGAATACGAAAATTAAAATCATCTGTGCTTTCATACCTCTTGTCTTTTGGGATTTATTGTTCAAAGATACTAAAAATTTACATTCTCATAACATTAAATTAACATTAATCATTTAACAGTCTGATTTTATGTGTGTTATGTTTTTATTTTGAAATATACAACTGCTCTCTCAAAAACCCCTTATTTTTGCACAAATCACTTCCATGCACAGGAGTCACACATGCGGCGCATTGCGCCAATCCGATGTAAACAAGGACGTTCAACTCGCTGGTTGGGTACAGCGTATCCGTGACAAGGGCTTTGTACTATGGATTGATCTTCGTGACCGCTATGGCGTAACACAACTGGTATTGGATGAAGAGCGGTGTGATGCCGCCCTCATTGCACAAGCTAAGACACTCGGTAGAGAGTTTGTCGTACAAGTACATGGCCGTGTGATTGAAAGAGAAGCCAAAAATTCCGCAATCCCCACTGGTGACGTCGAGGTTTTGGTCAAAGAACTCACCATCCTCAATCCTGCCGAAATTCCACCTTTCACTTTGGAAGATGAAACCGATGGTGGCGACGACCTCCGCATGAAATATCGGTATCTGGATATCCGTCGCAACCCAATCAAAGACAAGTTGCTGTTTCGCAACAAGGTGGCGCAGGTGATTCGCAACTATTTATCATCTCAAGATTTTGCAGAAGTCGAAACCCCTATCCTTATTAAATCAACTCCTGAAGGAGCGCGTGATTTTGTTGTGCCGTCTCGCATGAATCCAGGTCAATTCTATGCTCTACCACAGTCCCCACAAACCTTTAAGCAATTGCTGATGGTTGGCGGTATGGATCGTTACTACCAGATTGTAAAATGTTTTCGAGATGAGGATCTACGTGCCGATCGCCAACCTGAGTTTACACAGATCGACTGCGAAATGGCTTTTGTGGAGCAAGACGATATTTTAGCCGTTTTTGAAGGGCTTTTACAACAATTATTACACGACATTCACGGAATCACACCCGCTGCTTTCCCACGAATTACCTACGCTGACGCCATCGCAACTTACGGATCAGACAAGCCGGATATTCGGTTTGGAATGCACCTCGCTGGGCTCAATTCGCTTGCTCAAGGCAAGGGGTTTCAGGTCTTTGACCAGCAAGGATGGGTTGGTGGATTTGCCGTTGACGGCGGAGCTGCAATGAGTCGGAAAGAGATTGATCAATGGATTGAATGGGTCAAGCGACCCCAAATTGGAGCCAAAGGAATGGTTTGGGTCAAATGCAATGCGGATGGGAGTTATAAATCGTCCGTAGATAAGTTTTACAGTCAAGAGGATTTGGCTGCATGGGCATCTGCTTGCCAAGCCAAAGCAGGAGATATCATCCTCGTACTTTCTGGTGGAAAAGCACAAACGCAATCCCAGCTCGGTGAGCTTCGTCTGGCAATAGCTGAGAAAATGGGTCTTCGTGATCCAAAGGTGTTTGCACCGCTTTGGGTGGTTGATTTTCCGCTATTTGAACAAGTGGAAGGCGATGATCACTTTCATGCCATGCACCACCCCTTTACCGCGCCAAAACCAGAGCAAGTCGTACAACTCGATAGCTCTCCTGAAATCGTATTTGCCAATGCCTATGACTTGGTGCTCAACGGCAATGAAATCGGAGGTGGATCGATTCGTATTCACGATCGTGAAATCCAAGAAAAAATGTTTTCCCTTCTCGGTTTTAGCAAGCAAGAAGCCGAAGCGCAATTTGGCTTTTTGATGGATGCATTCCGCTATGGTGCCCCGCCACATGGTGGGATTGCCCTGGGGTTTGATCGGTTGGTCGCCGTATTGGACGGTCAAGAGTCGATCCGTGACTATATTGCTTTTCCAAAAAACAACAGTGGAAGAGATGTGATGATCGATGCGCCAGCCCCTTTGGATGACGACCAACTCGATGAACTTTCTCTACAATCCAAGGCATGACAAGACTTCTTCAAATCTTATTTACCCTCATTCTGTTGGCTCTCATTACTGGTTTTGTTATCAAATCAAATCAAGCCGTGCTTGGAGACCGTATCATCGGGGTAACAATTTTGTTTACAGCTTTTATTTTTATACCGCTTTTTATCTATCACAGATGGAAAGACAAAAAATTATCGGATTATACACTCACCGCTGAGAACTTCGAAAAAATGAAGGAAACTGGCAAAAACCCAAATCAATCCAAAGAAAAACCCTCTGCTTGATATATTAATGTTATATTCGCCCTTTAATTTTATTAGATGACTGGAACAGTTAAATTTTTCAATGGATCCAAAGGATTTGGATTCATTACCAATGATGAAACGGGCGAAGATATCTTCGTTCATGTAACTTCTCTTGATGGGGTCAACCTCAATGAAGGAGACAAAGTATCGTATAACGAGGGTGAAGGTAGAAAGGGCAAAATGGCCACTGATATCGAAGTCCTTGACTAATTGTATTTTATTTTGATTACGTAAAAAGCCCTTTTTAGGGCTTTTTTTATGTGCGTTTTTGTTTGAAAAATGCCTGTAAAACCTGAGATGCCTCCATTTCACACACACCCGAGCTGACTTTGGTTTTGGGATGTAAAGGGGTTAAGTGAGACCGATATCCCCTTTTTTCGTCTGATGCGCCGAAAACCAATCGCCCGAGTTGGCTCCAATACAAGGCACCTGCACACATGCTGCAGGGTTCGAGTGTGACGTATAGCGTACAATCTTTTAGATATTTCCCGCCGATATAATTTGCTGCAGCTGTAATGGCTTGCATTTCGGCATGAGCGGTTACATCGGTTAGCGTTTCGGTCAGGTTGTGACCTCTCGCGATAATCTGACCATGTGCAACCACCACAACCCCAACGGGCACCTCTCCCTTTTCGAGGCCGAGTTCGGCCTCTAGCAATGCCTTTTTCATAAAATATTCATCAGACAATGGATCGATCATCAGCTCAGTTTTTTGTGCCACAGTAGGGCTTGTCCGTCTGTGAGTCCTGCAACAAAACAGCTTGTTTGTAGAAGTTGTTGATAGCGATCCTCGGGTGAAAAAC
>JAKMFI010000057.1 GCA_022425505.1 Flavobacteriaceae bacterium
CCCGTTGGGATGTTGATGCCCAAAGAAATGGCAAAGTCTGCACAGGCCTCAACCGCATTGTATAAGCGTGCATTTTCACCAGGATTGTTACAAGGCCACATCCAGTTGGCAGACAAACTCACTGCCGCAAGTCCATTTTCCAAAGGAGCCCAAACAAGATTTGTCAAGGCCTCTGCAATGGATATTCGACTACCTGCAGCCGCATCGATCAAAGCAACTGCTGGCGCATGTCCTATCGAAGTCGCAATTCCTTTTTCTCCTTGATAGTCAAGGGCAATCACCCCACAATTGGCCAAAGGCAGTTGAAGGGATCCTACCGTTTGCTGCTGGGCAACGCGACCACCCACACAGCGGTCAACTTTGTTGGTAAGCCAATCTTTACAGGCCACACTTTCCAGCTGGAGTAGATTCTCGACGTCTTTGTAAACGTCTTGTATTTCAAAGGGAACAGCAGAAAATCGATTTTCTTGGTTTTGATCGACTAAAATAGTTTTGGGTGTTTTTCCAAAAAAATCATCAATCGACAAGTCAATGGGTTTGGCACTGGTCTTTTGTGATTCAACAACAAAATGATTGTCTTCTGTGATAACCCCAACATCGAAAAGAGGCGCACGCTCCCGTTCTGCAATCTTTCGAAGTCGGGGGAGGTCCGTTTCACTGATAATAAGTCCCATCCGTTCTTGGGACTCATTCCCAATAATTTCTTTTGCAGACAATGTTTGATCTCCTACAGGCAAAGCATCGAGATCGATTGTACCACCTGTGTCTTCAACCAATTCTGAGAGACAGTTGAGGTGTCCACCTGCACCGTGATCGTGAATGGAGATTATGGTATTTTTCTCAGACTCCGTAAGGGCTCGAATGACATTGGATACCCGTTTTTGCATTTCAGGGTTGGAGCGCTGGACAGCATTGAGTTCAATTCCTGAAGAGAAAGCCCCAGTATCAGCTGAGGATACGGCAGCACCTCCCATTCCAATACGGTAATTGTCTCCACCGAGAATCACAATGCGATCCCCTTTTTTTGGCATTCTTTTCGCACTGTGATCGGCATGAGCATAGCCAACACCCCCAGCGAGCATAATCACTTTATCAAAGCCAACAGTTTTTCCGTTTTCTTCATGCTCAAAAGTCAATAGAGAACCCGTAATAAGGGGTTGTCCAAATTTATTTCCAAAATCACTTGCTCCATTCGATGCCCGAATCAATATATCGAGTGGCGTTTGATATAGCCAATCACGTGCAGGGTTTTGCTCCCAAGGGCGATCAGATTTGACGCGCGGATAGGATGTCATATAAACTGCAGTTCCCGCTAAAGGAATCGATCCTGTACCGCCCGCCATACGGTCTCTGATCTCACCGCCCGAGCCCGTAGCTGCACCACTAAAGGGTTCGACCGTAGTGGGGAAATTATGTGTTTCTGCTTTGATAGAAATAATAGACGGGATTTGCTTTTTGTGATAAGCACTCGCTCGATCTGCGTCTTGTGGAGCAAACTGCTCAATGGTAGGACCTTTGATAAATGCAACATTGTCTTTATATGCCGACACCAAGTTTTCAGGATGTTTTTCTGATGTTTTTTTGATTAGGGAAAATAACGAGTCTTTTTGTTCGACCTCGTCAATGTGAAATGCTCCATTAAAAATTTTGTGCCGACAATGCTCTGAATTGACTTGCGAAAAACCAAACACCTCCGAATCGGTGAGAGGTCGATCGAGTTGCACGGCTAATTGTTCGAGATAACGGACTTCATCTGGATTTAGCGATAGCCCTTCTGCCAAATTGTAAGCCGATATATCATCGATTTCACGAATGGGTTCGGGACTGATTTCAACGGTAAATAAGTTTTGATCCAAGTTTTCAAATCGCTCCGAAACCATAGGATCAATGGTTTCGCCTGCTTGTAAAGGCGTAAACTGTTCAATGCGAATCATCCCTTTGATTCCCATATTTTGTGTGATTTCAACAGCATTGGTACTCCAGGGCGTAACCATACTTACGCGCGGTCCAACAAAAACACCATCAATTTTGGTTGTGTTCAAGCAGGGTTGGTATCCGAATAGCCAGCTGAGTTTTGATGTGGTCTCTGCATCGATTGCGTTTTGTGTCTGTAAGGCAAATATGCGCTGGGTTGCGTCCCCAAAAAAACAAATCATAAACACAGATTGAGCTACAAAAATAATTAAATGATTGCTTGTTGCGTAAGGATCGTGATGGGAAAGTACTAAGGGTTTCCACTTAGTTATCAACAATCACGATCGAACCAATCTCGCCATATAAAAACCGTCAAAACCGCTTTTAGCGGGGCTGACAAACTGCTCTTTTTCAAGGGTGAATTGCTTACCAATTTCCGATTGTAGAAAGCTCTCAACCTGATTTTGGTTTTCCTCTTTTAAAATCGAACAAGTGGCATAAACCAGTTTTCCGCCTGGTTTGACCATAGTCGCATAAGTATGTATGATGTGTTCTTGTGTTTTCTTGACACGTTCCAAAAAGTCGGCATCAATTTTCCATTTCGCATCGGGGTTGCGACGCAAAACACCCAATCCAGTACATGGGGCATCAATCAACACACGGTCTGCACGACCATGCAGTTTTTTGATCACTTTGGTGGATTTGATATGCCGTGTTGTGATATTGTGTGCTCCAGCTCGTCTTGCACGGCGTTTGAGTTCGTGGAGTTTATGGGGATAAATATCGAGGGCAGTGAGTTGACCTTTATTTTCCATCAAGGCAGCAAGGTGTAAACTTTTCCCTCCCGCACCTGCACAGGCGTCTATAACTTGCATTCCTGGACTCACGTCTGTAAAGCTAGCTACCAGTTGTGAGGAGGCATCTTGGACTTCAAATAAGCCCCTTTGGAAAGCATCCGTTTCAAATACATTGGCTCGTTCTTGCAGGATGAGCGCATCTGAAAAGTTCCGATGTAAAACCGTTTGAATTCCCTCGGCTACCAATTCATTTTGAAGCGTTTTTGGGTTGGTTTGTAACCGATTGACACGTAAAACCACGCTCGCCTGGGTGTTGAGCGCATCGAGCTCTCGCTGCCATTGGGTTTTCCCAAAGTTTGCAAGACCAATTTCATCTAACCAGTCCGTAATCGAGCATACGATGGCTCGTTGTTGTTGGAGGCCGTCGAACTTCCCTTTGATTCTTCGCGCAGGTGTACCACGAACCTCATCCCATGCTGGTAGTGGAATCCCCTGCAATACCCATCTCACTGATAGGAGTCGCCAAAGATCGACCTTGGTAAATGGTTTTTTTACGTCAGCCAGTTCGGCATACAATCGCTTCCAACGAATGATTTCGTATGTGTTTTCTGCAATAAATCCACGATCTCGTTTTCCCCACCGTTTATCGGACTTCAGCATTTTCGCAATGACTTTGTCTGCTTGAAGATTTTGATTGAAAATGCTATCCAGACAGCTTACAACAGCTACTGCAAGGTTTTTATGAAGCCGAACGGGCTTTTGGTTTTCCTTCATGGACTGGATTATTGAAAAGATTGAAGTTCGATGAGTTTTTTGTAAGTCCCATTTTTTGCAATCAATTCTTCATGTGTTCCTTTTTCTGTAATTTTTCCGTTTTGCAAAACGATGATCAAGTCCGCATTTTGGATGGTTGACAGGCGGTGCGCAATGATAAGTGAAGTTCTGCTTTTCATCATTTTGATAAGGGCCTCCTGTACCAATCGTTCCGACTCTGTGTCTAAGGCAGAAGTGGCTTCGTCTAAAATCAGAATTTCTGGATTTTTGAGTACAGCTCGGGCGATAGACAGTCTCTGTTTTTGTCCACCTGAAAGCTTATTCCCTTGGTCTCCAATCGCCGTATCAAATCCTTTGTGAAGTGCCTTAATGAATGAGTGAGCATTGGCAATTTCAGCAGCACTCATAATCTCTTTTTCGGTCGCATCAGGCTTTGCAACTCGCAGATTATTGGCGACTGTATCGTTGAATAAAATGGAATCTTGCGTCACAATTCCCATAAGAGAGCGAAGGTCATTTTTGGTAAACTGACGAATATCCGTTCCATCTATTGAAATGCTACCTTCATTCACATCATAGAATCGAGGGACCAGATTTGCAATGGTCGATTTACCGCCACCCGATGGTCCAACGAGCGCAACGGAAGATCCTTTTGGAATGGTCAAGTTGAGCTTGTCAATCACGAGTTCATTTTCATAAGCAAAGGAAACCTTGTTGAAAGAAATTTCTTTGCTGAACGCGCTCATTTTTTCAGGATTCACAGGGTCAACAATTGGATTGGGTGTTTCGAGAACTTCGAGGATGCGAGCGGCTGCGGCATTTCCTTTTTTGATGCTGTACAGAGCTTTACTTATCCCTTTCGCAGGGGTTAAAACTCCATAAGCTAATAATAAAAAGGTAAGAAATGCTGCTGCATTAAGTTGTTTTTCAACAAGTACTAAGCTACCGCCATACCACAGTAAAACCGCAAAAACACCGATTCCCAAAAACTCGCTCAACGGGCTTGATAAATTCATGCGATTGATCAGACTGTTGGACAACTTAAACAAGCGCTGATTTGTATCTTTAAATTTTGCTTGAAATGACCCCTCTGCCCGAAAAGCCTTGATAATGTTTAAGCCACTAATTGTTTCCTCAATCTTGGCGAGTACTTCTCCTACTTCAATTTGAACCTTATTCGACTTGGGTTGTAGCGTTTTTCCAATCCGAGAAATGAGAATTCCAGCAAAAGGCACGAAAAGGAGAACAAAGAATGTCAGCTTCGCACTAATACCAAGCATCATGATTAAGGCAAATGTTATTGTGAGAGGTTCGCGGATGAGCAATTCTATAATTGATAAAAAGCTGTATTGTATTTCTGTGACATCGTTTGAGACACGTGACATCAAATCTCCCTTTCGCTTTTCTGTAAAATGCGCCATGGACATCTTGGTAATGGTATTGTAAAGGGCAATGCGGATGTCTTTTAGAATGCCATTTCGTAAAAATGTGATAAAGAAAAGTGCGATGTAATTAAAAAGGTTTTTCAATAGAAAAGTCACTAAAATCAATGAAATGACCAGGAGTAAAGCACGCTGTGGGTCTTCACCAGCATAGCGTGTGACTTCAAAGCTCATCCTGTCAGATACATAGGTTTTAAAATCCAAGGCACCAGAGAAGGACGGCTTGGTATAGACTGCTCGGTTTTCTCCAAATAAGACTTCCAACATGGGCATCAACACCAAAAACGAAAAGGCATTGAAGAAGGCATATAACACATTGAAAAAAATATTCAGAGCCATGTACTTGGAATACGGCTTTGCAAATCGAAAAATTTTCCAAAAATATGTCATGCTGTTAATCCTAACTCCCCGCACATCCTTTCGATTTTTTCATTCAAATCGGAACGAAAATCCTGATATTCGGATTGATTTTTAAGAGGGCTGTTGACACTAAAATAAAACTTAATCTTCGGTTCCGTTCCGCTTGGTCGCACCGCGATCTTGGCACCGTCTTCTGTTGTAAATATAAGAACATCTGATTTGGGGAGGGTGATAGTTTCTTTTTTATCTTCAATGCAGTTGTGCTGGACGCCAACTTTAAAATCTTCAATGGTTTTGATTCGCTCTCCGCCGATTTGCTTTGGAGGGGATTTGCGAAGATTCTCCATCATTTGCTGAATTTCTAAAACACCTTCTTTTCCTTTTTTGACAACAGAAATCAGTTTTTCTTGATACAAACCAAATGTTTTGTAAGCTTTTAGCAGTTGGTCGAAAAAACTTTCTCCATTTGACATGGCAGTAGAAGCAACTTCACAAGCCAGTAGAGCTGCGGTAACGGCATCTTTGTCCCTTACAAAATCACCTACCATAAAGCCAAAACTCTCTTCACCCCCACCTAGAAATTTTTCATCTGGATGATCTTCAATCATTTTAGCAATCCATTTAAATCCTGTGAGACCGATTTTGCAATCAACATTGTAGTGCGAAGCCAACACTGACATCATCGGCGTCGAAACGACCGTTGACCCTATAAAGTAATCCTGATTTTGCTCTCGCTTAAACCGATCGAGGATAAACTGCGTCATCACAATCATCGTTTGATTGCCGTTGAGCAGCTCCATTTCACCCTTGTGATTCCGAACTGCAATTCCCAATCGGTCTGCGTCGGGGTCTGTGCCAATCACAATATCGGCTTGGACTTCTTCAGCTTTTTGGAGTGCCATTGCGAGCGCGGCTGGCTCTTCTGGGTTGGGAGAGTCCACCGTTGGAAAATTCCCATCTGGCTCGGCTTGCTCTTCAACGATATGGACTTGCGTATAACCAGCTTTTTGCATAACTGCAGGAATGGCCGTGATCGAAGTCCCATGTAAAGAGGTAAACACAACTTTGAGTTGCGAGCGATCTCCGTCCCCTAGACATCCATTGGCGACACATGCATCTTGAAATGCTTCGTCAATGTCTTTGTCTAGCATGGTTATATTTTTAGGGTTCGGGGTAAATTGAATATCAGAAAAATCAACAGCATTAATTTCTTCAATAATGGCATTGTCATGCGGAGGTACGATCTGACCTCCATCTTCCCAATACACCTTGTATCCATTGTACTCTGGCGGGTTATGGGAGGCGGTGAGTATCACGCCACACTGTGCACCCAATTCCCGAACGGTAAATGATACCTCTGGCGTGGGTCGAAGTGCAGAAAAGAGATAGACGTCGATATCGTTGGCTGAGAAAATATCAGCAACAGTTTGCGCAAGCGTATCACTTTGGTATCTGCAATCGTAGCCAATAATCACTTTGGCTCTTTTATCTGGAAAGCTCTTTTTGAGATAATTGCAAAGACCTTGGGTATTTCGTCCAAATGTATAGCGATTCACTCTGTTGGTACCGACCCCCATAATTCCACGCATTCCCCCAGTTCCAAAGGAGAGATCCGTATAAAAGGCATCCTCGAGTGCTTTTGGATTGTGGAGAAGGGCATTGACGTTCTCTTGGGTTTCCTTGTCGAAAGGGTCTTGTTGCCATTTGGCAACTTGATCCATAAAGTTGTGATTCATCAAATTCGATTACAAGCAGCAAATTTAGGCAATCCTTTCGTTATTTATCGCTTCACAGTGTTTCGCGAATCCGATAATTTGGGGATTTGTTTCGACTTCGCATAAAAAGCTCTGCTAAAAACCCAGCCAGAAAAAACTGACTCCCCAAAATCATGGTCGTCAAAGCCAGGTAAAATTCAGGTCTTTCGGTAATCAGGCGCCCTTCAGTTTCCAAATAGAGTTTGTCAATCCCCAAATACAAGGCAAAGCCAAATCCCGTGACGAGCATCAAGGAGCCAATCAGACCGAAAAAATGCATGGGTCGCTTACCAAACCGCTGAACAAATAACAGCGTAAGAAGGTCTAAAAACCCTTTTATAAAGCGATCTGCACCAAATTTGGTTTTTCCATATTTTCGAGCACTGTGTTGCACAACATGCTCACCAATCGCACGATATCCAGCATGCTTGGCCAATAAAGGAATATAGCGATGCATCTCACCATGTACCTGTATGGATTTCACCACTTCCTTTTTATATGCCTTTAACCCACAATTGAAATCATGTAGTGGAATGCCCGAAAATTGACGGGCAGCCCAATTGAAAAATTTTGATGGAATGGTTTTCCCAAAAAGCGGGTCATGCCTCACTTTTTTCCAACCGGAAACCACATCGAGATTTTCTTTGGTTAATTTTTTGTGGAGTGCTACTAGTTCTTTTGGGCTGTCTTGCAAATCTGCATCCATGGTAAAGACAACATCCCCCTGGGCGAGATCAAAACCCACATGAAGGGCTTGAGACTTTCCAAAGTTCCTTGTGAATTTTACTGCGCGAACACTTGCATCATTTTTAGCAGCGGAACGCACAAATTCCCAACCCTTGTCTTGACTTCCATCATCGACAAAGATCAACTCATATGACCATTTTGTGGACGCCAATACGTCTGTGAGCTGTTGATAAAGCTCTGGAAGCGATTCCTCTTCATCTAAAAAGGGAATTACAACAGATACATCCATATGAGTTGGTTTGCTCACTCGTGCCCTATGCTTGGTTTCTTTTGATAAATAATCCAGTAACCCAACCGATAACCAGACCATATAAACAAGAAAAAATTAAAATAAACGGATAGCTAACCCAAAAAAATTGGGCTTGCATATCGACTTGTTGTTGAATTTGTTCAGAGGTGAGTTGAGGATATTTTTCTGCCATTTGCTTTGCGGTCACTTCAGTGCCAAGTTTTTCAATAAAATCTGGCTCAATGACATTGGTAAATAAAAGAAGGTAAACCACAGTAAAAATCCCAGAAATGAGGGCTGTTGCGGTACCGATTTTTATTGCTTGTCTTACACTTAATAACCCTCCATTAGCAGATCGAAAACTGACAATGGCAATAATAATACAAGCCGCAGACACGACATAATTAACAATCTGAGGAACGCTAGAACCAGAGTATGTCAGATCCATAAAATGAATCATCAAGCTGAAAGCAATGGAGATAATTGAGATGATAATGCCATACTTATAGGCAAAGGAACGAATGGTAGGGGTGTTTGTTTGCATGATATTTTGTTTGATTTTATGGTAAAATTAGGAAAAACCATTAAATTTGCGCTCATTTTAATTATAATCAAAGCATGAAATCAGGTACTCATCCCGAAAATTACAGATTGGTAGCTTTCAAAGATATGTCTAATGACGATGTTTTTATTACCAAGTCAACTGCCAACTCAAAAGAGACGATCGACGTTGATGGTGTTGAATATCCTTTGATCAAGCTAGAGATTTCGAGAACCTCACATCCGTACTACACTGGTAAGGCCAAATTGGTTGATACCGCTGGGCGAATTGACAAGTTCAAAAACAAATACGCAAAGTTTAAAAAGTAAACTTTTCGCGAATAGAACCTCTCATTCGAGAGGTTTTTTTATTTTTAGACTTTACGACTACCTATGCATATCCGATTGTTTGATGGAAAAGACAGAGAGCACTTGCTCCCGTTTGTCTATTTGCGTCCTGTAGCCGATGTGTTTATGGGAGCTCTCACATTTCGAAACCGATGGAAACATTTGCTAGCATACTCGGTTAGCGTTGAAACGACCGAAAGTTTGCTTGAGCCCGAA
Organism: Flavobacteriaceae bacterium; assembly: GCA_022425505.1. Taxonomy (GTDB): domain Bacteria; phylum Bacteroidota; class Bacteroidia; order Flavobacteriales; family Flavobacteriaceae; genus UBA724. The sequence continues at coordinate 9,122 of JAKMFI010000057.1, forward strand.
GAATCAATCCCTGATCGTTGTGTGCTAGCCGCTTTGCTTCCAACAACAAGTTTTGTAAAAGCAGTTCAGGCATTGGCACCCAATCAAAAATTGGTTTGCGATGATTTGGTTTTGGCATATTATGGCGAACTTCCTTCCAATGACCCAGCTCTTGCTTCTTATCAAAGCATTTCTATCGATCAGTCAGCGTTTACCCATATCAAACATTCATGGGATATTTTCTTGTGCAATGCGTTTGCCCTTCAGCATGATATTCCGTTGTTGTCAAAAGATCGAATTTCAAATGTGATTTCAGATACCAATATGACCATAGATGATGGCTCGATTTTTATTGCTCCGCAAGTCAATATGGAAGGTGTTACCCTAAATACAACCGATGGCCCCATTTTTATTGATGAGGGTGCCACCATCATGGAAGGGTCTTTGCTGAGAGGGCCTTTGTATGTGGGAAAAAATAGTGTGATTAAAATGGGCACCAAGGTCTATGCCAACTGCTCTTTTGGTCCAAGTGTTAAAGTCGGTGGCGAAATCAATAATGTGGTCTTTTTTGGAAATAGCAACAAAGGGCATGATGGCTTTTTGGGCAATGCGGTGATCGGGGAGTGGTGCAATATCGGCGCAGGAACCGGTGCTTCCAATCTGAAAAATGATTATGGACTTGTGCGGGTTTGGGATTATGCAAGTGACAATTTCACCAAAACAGACTTGCAGTTTTGTGGACTTTTGATGGGAGATCATTCCCAATGTGCAATTCAAACCACTTTTAATACGGCTACGGTTGTTGGGATTTGTTGCAACTTATTTGGTCATGGATTTCCACGCCAGTTTATCCCCAGTTTTTCAAGAGGAGGTGCACAGGGATTTACGGAAAACCGATTGGATAAAGTCCTTGAAACTGCAAAAGCAATGAAGGAACGTAGGGGTGTTGATTTTACTTCCGCTGATCACGACCGCTTAAAAGATATTTTTCAAAAGACTGCCAGCTTCCGAAATTAGTTCGGGTTTATTTTCCTCACCCGCCTTAGATCAAGCATATTCACAGGGTTGGGAATCATTCCCTCCACATTTGGGTGGACAAATCGAAGAACCTCATCATAATACAATAGGATAAAAGGCGCTTGATCGACGAGCTGTTGGTCTAAACGAGAAATCAATGCATTTCTACGATCCGTATCTAACTCCTCAGCCACTGTTTTGTATCCTTGGTCAAAAGCATTGCTGTTAAAGTGTGTATAGTTTGGGCCATTGGGTGAAAAATTATCCGATTGATAGGGAAGAAGATAGTTTTCAGGGTTGGGGTAATCGGCAACCCAACTGGCGCGAAACAATTCCAATTTTCCATTTGACTTGGCTTCCCGCAAGGCTGCCGAAGGCATCACTTCGATTTTGATGGCAACCCCGATTTGTTGGTAAATATTTTGAAGGTATGAACACAGATCAACGTAGTTGGCATCGGTTGCTAAGGTCAGCGTGGGCGTCTGGATACCAGTTTCATTTCGAAACTGCTCAACCAATTCTTTTGCTTTTTCGGGATCATAGGCATATCCCTTTACGTTGAGATTATCATTGAGTCCATCGGGGATAAAGCCTTTGTTTGCAGGACGTCCGATATTGTTTTTTAAAAATCGAATCATCTCCTCGCGATCGAGACCATAATTCAGTGCTTTACGAAGAGCAAGGGATTGAATTTCGGGGAGCTCAGCGTCCAAATAAATGCCGATATATTCCGTGTTGAGGTAGGGGGAACGAAGAAGTTTGACCTTGTCGATGTATTTTGCTTGCAGTTGCCCTTTTTTGTCCAGGAGTTCATCTTTATAAGATGCGTCTAGGGAGTTGATCATATCCAGTTTCCCTTGGATAAACAATAGAAATTCACTTTGCTTATCGGGCACAAAAGTGATGGCCACTGATTCAAGGTGTGGTAGGCGATCTCCATTCTGATCTGTTTCGAAATACAAGGGATGTTTTCGCAGCACCATTTTGAGGTTTTGCATCCATGCCTTTACATAAAAAGGCCCTGTGCCGATGGGTTGAACGCCGATGGTGCTTTGGGGGTCATCTCCGAGTTCTTTTGGGAGTACGCTGAGGTATTTCATGCTGAGGATTCCCAAAAATGGACTAAACGGATTTGTCAGCTCGATTTTTAGCGTATGGTCGTCTATGGCTTCATAGCTCTTTACGCTTTCGAGGGTCCACAGGCCTGGTGATGCGATGGTTTTGTTTCGAATCCGATCTAAGCTATACACAAAGTCACTTGCTGTTACCGTTCTTGTTTGTTGATCCCCAAAGATTTCAGACTCATGAAAATAGGCATCATCACGCAGGTAAAAGACATAGGTTTTGGCATCTTCAGAAATCTCCCAATGTGTAGCGATATCGGGTTGAATAGCAAGCTTATGATCGAGTCGTACAAGACCGTTGAAAATTTGATTCATCGCCCAAATACTTCGTAAATCTCGTGCGTAGGCAGGGTCTAGGGTGTTGATGTTTTCATGGACATTGAGGCGGAACACTTTTTGGGAATCCACCTTCACATGGGTAGAACAACCAGCCAACAGACCGATGAGAATGGAAATAGATCCAATCAAAATCAAATGATATTTTTTGTTCCTTTTCAAGGTGTAGTATATTTGCACGATAAAAATAAACCAATTCATCATAAGTTTTGACATCTGCGACTGTTGCTTTTCAAACCTTGGGTTGTAAACTCAATTTTTCAGAGACCTCTACTTTGGCACGTAAGTTTGTTGCGGCGGGCTATGAGCGCGTTCCTTTTGAGATGAAGGCAGATGTATATGTCATCAATACCTGCTCAGTAACCGAGAATGCAGATAAAAAATTTACCGCCCTTGCCCGTCAAACTCGCCAGCGTAATCCGGATTCTTTTTTGATTGCGGTTGGGTGTTATGCGCAACTCCAACCAGAAGAGCTCGCCAAAGAGGACAGCGTTGATTTGGTATTGGGTGCAAAAGAAAAGTTTGACATCATTTCGTATTTAAGTGATTTGTCAAGACCCGATCAAACACAAGTTCACGCCTGCGCCATTGAAGAAACAGATACCTATGTTGGGAGTTATGCGATTGGGGAGCGTACACGCGCCTTTTTAAAGGTGCAAGATGGCTGCGATTATAAATGCACCTATTGCACAATCCCACAAGCTCGTGGAATTTCACGTAGTGACACCTTAGAAAATGTGATTCGCCAAGCAAAAGAGATTGTCGATCAGGGTATCAAGGAAATTGTATTGACAGGGGTCAATATTGGGGATTATGGCAAAGGAGAGTTTGGCAATAAAAAGCACGAGCACACTTTTTTTGAATTGGTCCAAGCCCTCGATGAAGTCGAAGGAATCGAGCGTTTTAGAATTTCCTCTATCGAGCCCAACCTATTGACAGAAGAGTTAATCGAGTTTGTTGCGCATTCAAAGCGATTTGTCCCCCACTTTCACATTCCTCTGCAAAGTGGGAATAATGAGATTTTGAGACAAATGCGTCGGCGTTACCAGCGCGAATTGTATGTCGATCGGGTCAATCAAATCAAACGCTTGATGCCTGACGCTTGTATTGGAGTGGATGTCATTGTTGGTTTTCCCGGAGAGTCAGAACAACACTTTTTAGACACCTATGCCTTCTTAGTTGACCTGCCAGTATCTTACCTTCACGTTTTTTCCTATTCCGAACGACCCAATACACCGGCTGCTGAGATGAAAAACCAGGTTCCAAAGACGATAAAAAACAAGCGATCCAAGATGTTGCGCGGCTTGTCTGCCAAAAAGCGGTATGCCTTTTACGAGAGCCAACTTCAAAAAACAAAAACCATCCTTTTTGAAGCAGAGAACAAGGAAGGATACATCCAAGGGTTTACAGAAAATTATGTCAAAGTCAGAATACCGTGGGATCCTACCCTTCAAAATCAGACACTAAGTGCAACCCTAGCTGAGATTGACCAGAAAGGAATGGTGAGACTTGCGAAAAGTGTTTTGGTTTAGATTCGAACACCAACAGGAAGCAAACTGCGATACCTCTTGTTTTGTCTGATAAAGCTTACGATTTCAGGACTGGTTGGCATCATACTGACGTTGCGGTCTTCGATAATGGAAAGCACTTCTTTGATAAATTCCTCCTTAAAAGATGCGTCATCGTGATTTTGAGGTAAGATCAGCTTGGTTAGAAAAATCTTTCTCTCTTGCTGAGCATACTCAATCTTAGCCAAACCATCGCCTGTTTCGGTTTCAAATTGACGCAAAAAGGAATTGTCTGTAATTTCCATATAGTCTAATTTTCTGCAAATTTAAGCAAAATAAAAAAGAGTGTAGTTTTGTAGTTTCATGAAAGAAGAAATCCATGTCTATTGTATGCCAGGAATGGCAGCAAACTCTAAAATTTTTGAGCACATCCGTTTGCCAAAGTCCTATGTGATTCATCTTTTGGATTGGATCGACCCACAGCAAAATGAAAGTCTCCAGTCATACGCCAGTCGTCTTTGCGAAAAAATCACACACCACAAACCTGTGCTGATTGGGGTTTCCTTTGGGGGAATTATCGTTCAGGAGATGTGCAGAATCATTTCTTGTAAAAAAGTTGTCATCATTTCCAGTGTGAAGTCTTACAAAGAATTTCCGATTCATATTTTATTGGGACGTAAGTCAAAGGCATACAAATATTTTCCTACTCAATGGGTTGATAAAACAGAGGATTTTATTGGTTTTGTTTTTGGTCCAGCATTGCGCAAGAGAATGAAACTTCACAAATATTATCTTTCTGTTCGGGATAAAAATTATTTGGATTGGGCTTTGCATCATTTTTTTCAGTGGGAAAGGGAAGAAGCAGACCCAGACGTGATCCATATTCATGGTTCACTTGACGCTTTGATTCCAGTATTCAATCTCAAAAATTATATATCTGTCCCAGGCGGAACCCATGCACTGATTTTAATCAAAGCTCCTTGGTTAAATCAAAACCTGCCAGAACTCATTTCAAAATAAAATGCACGCTATGAACTCATTCAAATTACTCTACTTTTTCATCGCCTTTTGTCTTTTTTCGCAATGCACGACGGTCAACTCTACATCGCCCACACAGACAAACACACAAATCATTCCAGTGCGGCCACAGTCCATTTCCTTTGCAGGTGAAGTGGCACCTCTTGACAAACACTATGTTTTGGAGAGACTCGACCGGGAGTTGTTGGTCAACAATTTTTGGCATTCGAATAGCATATTGGTTTTAAAGCGAGCCGCTAAATATTTCCCCATTATCGAACCCATATTGCAAGAAAATGGGATACCAGATGATTTTAAATACTTAGCAGTTATAGAAAGTGGCCTGACACAAGTCACATCGCCCGCTGGGGCGGAGGGGTTTTGGCAATTTATGCCACAGACAGCTAGAGATTACGGATTGGAAGTCAATGGCGGTATCGACGAACGACTTCACCTGATCAAGGCCACGGAAAGTGCAGCCGCTTATCTCACGGATGCCTATGCGGAGTTTGGAAATTGGACTTTGGCTGCTGCGGCATACAATGCGGGTGTGCAAAGAATCAAGACTTCCTTGGAAAAGCAACAAACAAACTCCTATTATGATTTATTTCTCAATGAAGAAACCAGTCGATATATGTATCGCATGCTTGCAACAAAGCTGATCTTTGAATCTCCAGAATCCTATGGTTTTGTGATTCCTAAAGCACAAACTTATCCATTTCCAAAAACCAAATTGGTAAAAGTGAGCACATCTCCAATCGATTGGGTCGCCTTTGCACAATCTCAGAATATGAACTATGCAGATTTACGAGAAATGAATCCTTGGATCAAGGGATATCAGCTTTCCAATCGGAACAATAAAGAATACGATGTCAGGGTGTTGGTAGATTAAATGCGCTTGAGTTGTTGCTGCATCATTTTGATTTGCTCGCCCATCATACCTTGCTTGTCGAGTTTCTTTGCTTCTTTGAGTAGTGCGGTTGCTTCTCGCTTTCTTCTTTTTTGCATGGCAATTCCTGCGAGACTGAGTTTGGCCATGGCCATGTCGTGTTTCATGTTTAATCCGAGCGCAATCGCTTTTCGGAAATATTTTTCCGCTTGGGTGAGATTGGACTGCGAGGTGATGACTCCTTTGATAAAATTGTAGTAGCCCACTTGTTTGGTGGTGAGTGCAGCCTCGGGTTTCTTGATTCGGTTCAACCACTTTTCGGTGCCCTTAAAATCTTGTTTTCGCATGCGGAGAAAAGCCAGTAATAAAATTTCATTTTTATAGTACAGGAAAACAAACATCCCTGAGAGAAAGATCAAGGCAATGCCATTCCCGATAAATTCTTCTGTAAATTGGTAAACAGCATAGCCCAAACTAAGGGCGGCTAGAACGATTTTGATAAATTTTGGAAACATCTTATTGATTTGCTGGTCAAAAATAATTAATTCTTATGGAATGCTTCTTGAAATCGTGGTTTTATATTGTATATTTGCAGCCGTTTGAGTAAGAGATACACAAATATATTATGAAAAGAACATTTCAACCTTCTAAAAGAAAGCGCCGCAACAAGCATGGCTTCATGGAAAGAATGTCTTCTGTTGGTGGACAAAAAGTACTGGCCGCTCGTCGTGCGAAAGGCCGAAAAAAGCTGTCTGTATCCTCTGAACCAAGACATAAAAAATAAGTGAATAAATCTTTGAAAAACAAAGGTGTTTCTATTACTAGTAACACCTTTTTTTTATATATATTTCCACCAAAATTAACATACCACACAGCTCATGCCAAAGCGTCCTGAAATAAACTCTATTCTTATAATAGGTTCAGGCCCCATTATCATAGGTCAAGCATGTGAATTCGATTATGCGGGGAGTCAAGCCCTTCGCTCATTGCGAGAAGACGGAATCGAAACGATTCTGATCAACTCCAATCCAGCGACGATTATGACCGACCCATCTATGGCGGACCACATCTACCTAAAACCTCTCACCACCAATTCCATTCGTGAGATTCTTAAAAAGCACAAAGTCGATGCTGTTTTGCCGACTATGGGTGGCCAGACGGCCTTAAATCTTTGTATAGAAACCGACGAAAAAGGAGTTTGGGAAGAATTTGGGGTTGAAATTATTGGTGTTGATATCGATGCGATAAACATCACAGAGGATCGAGATCAATTCAAAAAATTATTAAAAACCATTGACATCCCTGTCGCTCCAGCCAAGACTGCGACTTCCTTTTTGAAAGGAAAAGAAATTGCACAGGAGTTTGGTTTTCCGCTTGTGATTCGTCCTTCCTTTACCCTTGGTGGTACTGGTGCGTCTTTTGTTCATTCTGCAGATCAATTTGAAACCTTACTCACGAGAGGGTTAGAGGCCTCTCCGATTCACGAGGTTTTAATTGATAAAGCCCTTTTGGGTTGGAAAGAATATGAGTTGGAGTTGCTCCGTGACAAAAATGACAATGTTGTCATTATATGTACCATTGAGAATATGGATCCGATGGGGATTCACACAGGAGATTCCATCACTGTTGCACCTGCAATGACTCTTTCCGATACAGCTTTTCAGCGCATGCGCGACATGGCCATCAAAATGATGCGAAGTATTGGAGATTTTGCTGGAGGTTGTAATGTGCAGTTTGCAGTTAGCCCTGACGAAAAAGAAGAGATCATCGCCATTGAAATCAATCCACGGGTTTCCAGATCCTCTGCTTTGGCATCTAAGGCAACGGGCTATCCCATTGCCAAAATCGCTGCCAAACTCGCAATTGGTTACTCTTTGGACGAATTGAGCAATCAGATTACAGGGTCTACTTCTGCCTTGTTTGAGCCAACTCTTGACTATGTGATTGTGAAAATTCCACGTTGGAATTTTGACAAATTTGAGGGATCGGAAAGAGAGTTGGGTCTGCAAATGAAATCTGTCGGAGAAGTGATGGGAATTGGAAGGTCTTTTCAAGAAGCACTTCACAAGGCAACACAATCCCTAGAAATCAAACGTAATGGCTTAGGTGCCGACGGCAAAGGACATACCAATTATGAAACGGTCATTTCCAAACTCAAACACGCCTCCTGGGATCGTGTGTTTGTGCTGTATGATGCAATACAAATGGGTATTTCTTTAGATCGCATCCATGAAATCACCAAAATTGATATGTGGTTCTTGCGCCAGTACGAAGAATTATACAACCTTGAACTCAAGATTTCAGAATACAACATTAAGGAGATTCCAAAACCACTAGTCTTGGAAGCCAAACAAAAGGGCTTTGCAGACCGACAAATCGCACATATGTTGAAATGTTTGGAAAGTGAGGTTTATACATTGCGAAATGAAATGGGCGTGAAGCGCATTTACAAACTCGTCGATACCTGTGCTGCAGAGTTTCAAGCGCAAACGCCATACTACTATTCGACTTTTGAAGATGAGGTTCAAATCAAAGGCGGTGAAAAATTTGTCGCCAACGAAAGCGTCGATTCTGGCCGAGAAAAAATTGTTGTTTTGGGGTCCGGTCCCAATCGTATCGGTCAGGGGATAGAGTTTGATTACTGTTGTGTGCATGGTGTCTTGGCAGCTGCTGAATGTGGCTATGAAACCATCATGATCAATTGTAATCCAGAAACCGTATCCACGGACTTTGATACGGCTGACAAGCTCTATTTCGAGCCCGTTTTTTGGGAGCATATCTACGAAATCATTCAGCATGAAAACCCTGTTGGGGTGATCGTTCAGCTTGGAGGTCAAACCGCTTTAAAGCTCTCTGAGAAACTCAGTCGCTATGGAGTTAAAATCATGGGGACATCTTTTGAGTCACTCGATTTGGCAGAAGACCGCGGGAGTTTCTCAACCCTGCTAAAGGACAACAACATCCCTTACCCAGAGTTTGGCGTTGCCGAAACTCCAGAACAAGCGTTACAGCTGGCAGAAGAACTCGATTTTCCAATCCTTGTACGCCCATCTTACGTACTTGGTGGACAGGGAATGAAGATTGTGATCAATCGGGAGGAACTCGAAGCCCACGTGGTTGATTTGCTACAAAAAATTCCCAACAACAAATTGCTTTTAGATCATTATTTAGACGGTGCCATAGAGGCAGAAGCCGATGCGATTTGCGATGGAGAAAATGTAGAAATCATTGGAATTATGGAGCATATTGAACCCTGTGGCATCCACTCGGGAGACTCCAATGCCACTTTACCGCCATTTAATTTGGGTGACTTTGTGATGCAACAGATTAAGGATCACACCCAAAAAATTGCAATTGCACTCAATACGGTTGGCTTGATCAATGTACAGTTTGCCATCAAAGACGATGTGGTGTACATCATTGAGGCCAATCCGCGTGCGTCGAGAACGGTTCCCTTTATTGCTAAAGCCAAACAACAACCTTTTGTGAATTATGCCACCAAAGTGATGTTGGGTAAACACAAAGTGCGTGATTTTGATTACACCTCTCACTTGGAAGGTTTTGCGATCAAACAGCCCGTCTTCTCATTCAATAAGTTTCCAAATGTCAATAAAGCACTTGGTCCAGAAATGAAAAGTACAGGGGAAAGTATCTTGTTTATCGACGACTTAAAAGACGATGACTTTTACGAGTTGTATGCGCGTCGAAAAATGTACTTGAGCAAGTAGGTTTTTTTGTACATTCGTTCCCATGTCATTAGAAGCTATTTTATTACTCGTCGTTTTGGGTGTTGTGCTTGCGATCTTTTTCTTGCGAAATCGAAATTCATCGGGATCTGATTCGCTTTTACTTCAATTGAACGAGGCCTTGCGCAACGAAATTCAGGAAATCCGAAAAGATGTTGCTCAAAATGCCCAAACCTCTCGCGTTGAAATCGAAGGCAAACTCAAAACCATCAATCAAGAGATTAATGAGTTTCAAAAGAGTGCCAAGCAGAACATGCAACAGCAATTTTCCCAATCCAATAAAATTGTGAAAGAGGTCACTTCTGAACTCGAGAAAATTAAAGGAACCAATGAGCAGGTTCTCAATTTTGCGACCCAAATGAAATCTCTGGAAAAGATTTTGGGTAACTCCAAACAACGTGGGATTCTGGGAGAGATTCAGCTCGAAAATTTACTGGCCAACGTACTGCCACCCGATTTGTTCAGTATGCAGCACAAGTTTACAAATGGCGAAATCGTGGATGCCATTGTTAAGGTTGGGCAGTTTATCATTCCAATTGATGCCAAATTTTCGTTGGACAACTACAACAAAATGATCGAAAGTAGCGATCCCAATGAGA
>JAKMFI010000076.1 GCA_022425505.1 Flavobacteriaceae bacterium
CTGAATAAGGTCGTAGAAACAATCAATCGGCAGTATAAAAAGTGGGTGAAAAAACTCTGTGTTCCAGATGAAAATTTTGAACAAGAAATTGCAGTCTTACAGCGGCGATCGGTACAAAAACAACAACAACAAAATTTGGTCGTTTTTTATGGAAGCTCTACGATTCGTTTATGGGATCGACTCCAAAAAGACTTTCCCGCTCATCACACGCTAAACCTTGGTTTTGGTGGGGCGTTTATTCATTCGCTTTCTACCCATTTTGAAACTTTATTTCAAGGGTTACAGCCCAAAGCAATCATGTTATACTTAGGGGGTAATGATCTTTCTCTTGGCCTATCGGCAAGGGAGATCATCAATAAAATTCAGACTTTTATCGAGATGGTTCATCGTAAATTTCCCACCGCTATGATTTTCAATATTTCGATTAAACCATCTTTTGAGCGGCAGGAGCTTTTAGAAGTTATTCAGCAGATTAATCAAGGGGTTCTTGACTTGTCCATGCAATTTCCTCATCTTCATCAGATTAAACTGTATGAAGCTCTTCTCAATGAAAACGAACAAATCCGTAGTGATGTGTTGTTGCAAGACGGCCTTCACCTCAACAAACTTGGCTATGAAATTTTGAAATCACAAGTGGACGTAGCCCTAAAAAAACACTTATAAGTCCGACTAGACCGCACTGTTCTGTTTCTTGATCAAATTTAATGCAGACCCCGCTTTAAACCATTCAATTTGTGCATCATTGTAGGTGTGATTGGCTTGAATCACGTTTGTTGATCCGTCGGCATGAACCACCTCAATCGTAAGGGGTTTTCCAGCTGAAAAAGCGGATAGATCTGTGAAATTAAAGGTGTCATCTTCTTGAATCAAATCGTAGTCTGACTCATTGACAAATGTGATTCCAAGCATCCCTTGTTTTTTGAGATTTGTTTCGTGAATTCGAGCAAACGACTTTACCAAAACAACCTTAACGCCAAGGTGACGAGGCTCCATAGCAGCATGTTCTCTGGAAGATCCTTCTCCGTAGTTGTGATCCCCAACCACAACGGTTTCGATGCCCTCTGCTTTATAAGCACGCTGTACATCAGGCACACCACCGTACTCCCCCGACAATTGGTTTTTGGCAAAATTGGTATGCTGGTTAAATGCGTTCACAGCTCCGATAAGGCAGTTATTTGAAATATTGTCCAGATGTCCACGATAACGCAACCAAGGTCCTGCCATAGAGATATGATCAGTGGTACATTTCCCATGTGCTTTAATCAATAGTTTGGCACCCATTAAGTTGTTGCCATCCCAAGGAGCAAAAGGGGTTAGCAACTGTAAACGCTCTGAATCGTCATTTACAATTACCGAAATTCCTGATCCATCTTCTTCAGGCGCGAGATATCCATTATCCTCCACGTCAAAACCCGAGGGTGGAAGCTCCAATCCAGTCGGTGCTTCAAGTCGAACTTCTTCTCCGTCTTGGTTGATTAGGGAATCCGTGATGGGGTTGAAATCCAAACGCCCCGCAATGGCAACCGCTGCTACCATTTCTGGAGAAGCAACAAAGGCGTGTGTATTGGGATTTCCGTCAGCTCGTTTTGAAAAGTTGCGGTTGAAGGAATGGATAATTGAATTTTTCTCTAGTTTGTCTGCACCTTCTCTTGCCCATTGCCCAATACAAGGGCCACAAGCATTGGTAAATATTTTTGCATCTAAGTTTTCAAAAATGCGAAGTAATCCGTCACGTTCTGCTGTGTAACGTACTTGTTCCGATCCTGGATTGATTCCAAAAGTTGCTTTGGTGGTCAATTTCTTATCAACAGCTTGTTTGGCAATCGATGCGGCTCTAGACAAATCCTCGTAAGAAGAATTGGTACACGACCCGATGAGTCCCCATTCAATTTTAATCGGCCAATCATTCGCTTGTGCTTTTTCACCCATTTCAGCTACAGGAGTTGCGAGGTCTGGCGTAAAGGGCCCGTTGAGATGAGGTGATAAGGAATCGAGATCAATCTCGATGACTTGGTCAAAATATAGTTCCGGGTTCTGATATACTTCTGGGTCTGCTGTCAGATGTTCTTTGACGGCATTGGCTGCATCAGCAACATCATCTCTATCTGTTGCTCGCAGATATCGCTCCATAGACTCGTCGTAACCAAAAGTTGAAGTGGTTGCACCAACCTCCGCACCCATATTACAAATGGTGCCTTTTCCTGTACATGACATGGCCTGAGCTCCATCTCCAAAATATTCGATGATTGCTCCCGTTCCACCTTTTACCGTTAATATCCCTGCGACTTTAAGGATCACATCCTTTGGTGCTGCCCATCCATTGAGTGTTCCCGTGAGTTTGACTCCGATGAGTTTGGGAAACTTTAACTCCCATGGCATATCAGCCATGACGTCAACAGCATCTGCGCCCCCAACACCAATCGCAACCATTCCCAGTCCTCCCGCATTGACTGTGTGAGAATCGGTTCCGATCATCATCCCGCCTGGGAAAGCATAATTTTCCAAGACCACTTGGTGAATAATTCCAGCACCAGGCTTCCAAAATCCAATCCCGTATTTGTTGGACACTGACTGTAAAAAATCGAAGACCTCAGCAGAGGAATTATTTGCAGATTTCAAATCGGCTGCTGCACCCTCTTTCGCTTGGATTAAGTGGTCACAATGAACAGTAGTTGGTACCGCTACTTTTGATTTTCCCGCCTGCATAAATTGCAACAATGCCATCTGTGCAGTGGCGTCTTGACATGCGATTCGATCAGGTGCAAAATCTACATAATCCGCACCACGGACAAATGGCTGTTTTGCTTCTCCATCCCACAAATGAGCATACAGAATTTTTTCAGATGCGGTTAGCGGTTTTCCAGTTGCTTTACGAGCAGCTTCCACACGCGACGCCAATCGCTCGTAGGTAGCTTTAATCATTGAAATGTCGAATGCCATTTTGGTCACTTTTAAATCGTTTGTAAAAATAGGGAATTGTAAAAGATTATTCGATTTAACATTGTAAGTTTATTTCCTTCGTTTATATGTTTTTATGACATAAAAAAACCCGCCATTGGCGGGTTATGAGTTGATATGAGGAATCATTTACTCCACCCCCATATTCACAATATAATCATGTGAGTCGTAGAGAAAATTAACCTCAACGACCTTGTCGTTTTCCCATTTGAATGAGGCCTGTACAGGAGTGTTAATCGTTACGTCAGTGGCATTGCTCATTCCGGTCCAAGTAAACCAAGTGTTGGTATAGACTTCACCGTTGTCGAGAATAAAAGTGCCTGTCGCTCTATCGGAATTTGTGATATCACTGTAAAAATTACGTCCTTGAAGGAACCCTTCCATCATTGCGGCAGGTGTCGTTTCGACACCATTGACATTGGCCACTGCATCTTCAGCAAAGAGTTCTTCCTGACCTGTCATATCATTGGCTAGGTACGCATCGTTAAAGGCATCCATGGCTGCAGATTTTGCATCGCCGACTTCAACAGTCCCAAAGTGATGTTCTGATTTTTCAATGTGACCATCTGCAACTTGGGCACATGAGCTTAGTAATGAGGCAAGTACGAGTATAGATAATAATTGTTTCATGTTTTTTAGATTAAGCATTAAATTTAGTGATTAATAAATAAAATGATTTTAAAAAAATGTAAAGTTGTTCTGATTTCAGATTAGAAAGTCAAATGGTTTTCGTAAACTCCTTAGTCGGGGCATTCCCCTTCCGTCCAAGTCAACACCCCACTGACTGTGGCATAGCAAGTATTGCTATAAGTGACCGCATCACATCCACATACTGGTTCGTATATTTCTATACAGGCAACGTCCTGTGAACTTGGCTCCTTTAGGCAAGAGGTTTGGTCATCCTCTTTTTCACACATGGTGATCAAAACAAGAAAGCTAAGTATGGCGTATTACATACTATAATAATATCAAATAGCATGCCAACAAGCACCATGGGAGCTTGATCAGTTTTTATAATTGTGATACATATACAGCGGTAAGGCTAGTGAAAATCCGACTAGAAATAAAGATGCAATATAGGTGAGAAAGCGTTTTGTGGACAAGGCGTTGATGCTGCGCTTGTAAATGATAAAAATCAAAAACGTTGTTGCTGCCACTGTGAGGTCTGCATTTAAAATTTTCATGCCAGGGTTGGCGTTGATTTGCTCAAAAAAGAGGGACGTTGACCACTCCCAGTTGTTGGCTTCAATAAATTTATAAATAAAATAATATGGGGCTGCGATGCCCGCGATCGCAAAGAGTAAAAACACATTTTTCATATTGATGATTGATTATGATGAATTGATTGTATGGTCTGGAAAAACAACTTCAGTTTGTTTTCATCCAGCTTTCCATTGGTGCGCACACTGCTACACAAATCCACCCCAAAGGGTTGTACATGCTCAATGGCTTGCTTAACATTATTGCAATTGATCCCCCCAGCCAAAAAAACAGGAATATCGATTTGGTCTCTAATTTGTCTACTCAAATCCCAATTGTGTGTGCGTCCTGTACCGCCGAGTTCTCTAGTTTCTAAATTCGGATTGCCACTATCCAACAGAATTGCATCTACATATGCCGAAATACCGATTGCTTCCGCCACAGATTTGTCATTCAGTACATGAACAACTTGAACAATTTTGACATGGGGGAGTTTATTTTTTATTTGTTCATAATCTCTATTTTCCAACGCATCAACGATTTGAATCGTAGAGGTATTTACCTTTTTATAGTGATCAATAACCGCTGCTGCTTTTGTTTCGCTGGTCAACAAAAACGTCGAAACCATTGGAGGCACTGATTTCGTGATTTCTGATATTTTCGAATTGGAGATTACTCCAGGTCCACTAGGCATATGTCCAACAAGCCCCAAAGCAGAGGCCCCATACGCAATGGCAAGCTTGGCTTCCTCTGCGCTACAAATACAGCATATTTTTACCCGAATTTTTTCCATTTAAATAAATATAGAAAACTATTTTGATTCCATTGTTTTTTGGTTTAAGTTTGTTTAAAAAGCATTAAACAAAAGTGAAAAAGAAAAAAATCGCCTACTTTGACAACCACACCCAAAAGATACAAATCCGTGAGCTTTCTCGGATAGAGTCAATAAGGCGGTATTTTGATAATGCGTTTAAAAAAATTGCTCCTCCAACGAATTGATTTTCCATCCTCAGTTTGAGTCATCATTAACTGCGTTTCTAGAAAGAAGTTTCCTCCTCAATGTCCTTAGGTTGAAAAATGGTTATATCCTGTGTGTTGTGTTGGGTTCCATCAATCATCTTTTTAGCCAAAACAGTAACCGATAAGGGTTTTTGAGATCGTAATATCCCAAACCGATTTAGTATTTTCAACATCCGTATTCCTCTCTTTTCTGTTGGCCGAAGCAAATCTGCTTGACGGATTAGGGTTGGTGGTTGAAAGATTTGGATAGCTGTAAATGATAGTTTTTTGATTTCTTCTTCCAAGGCACCTTTCGTTTTGAGGTAAAAAAAACAAGAGTCTTTGTTTGCGCCGGTTGAGGACACCAAAGCGTAGTGATTCACACCGTTTTCTGAGGCCATTTTCGCAAATTCATATTGATAGGTATAGTCTACTTTATATTGGTTGGCTTTGCTTCCAGCAACTTTTAATGTCGTCCCAAGGGCAGAAAAAAGAACATCTCCAACAACAAGATTCTTGTAGCTGTTCAGTTTTGAAAAATCGATTTCATGGACTTTAAGTTTTTGGTGCTCCAGGGCTGGTTTCTTCCGAACAAAAATGGAAACGGACGCAAATGCTGGATGCGCAACCAACTGCTTGACAAGCTCACGACCCGTCGCGCCAGTAGCTCCCAATACCAAGGCATGTTGTTTATTCATACGAATAAAAATACGAATTCATAACAATATTTGATTACGATATAGAAGTTCGTTTTCCATATCCAAATCGAAAAAAAAACGGCAAAACATAAATCGTATTTCCGTTTTATTGTAAAACAATCCTTCCTCTTACTATTGAAAGTAGTGATCAGTAAAATGATAAATTCGTTATATTTAGGAATGGCAAATCGATTAAATCAATTCATTTTCACAGGTGTTTTTATCGAACTTATATTGTTCGTTTCTTTCTTTTATTTTAACGATGCTATAGAAGATGTTTTTCGCCTTTCAGCGCGATATACTGGACGAATTTCGTTTGGCTTGTATTTGTTGATGTTTTACCACTTTATAAACGAAAGGTCAAAAGGTAAAACACTGCAGAAAACTTATTTGTGGGGGATGGTTTTTTGTGTTTTACACATCATTCATTTTGCATATTTGTCTGCCGCAGTCTATCTCAACGATCTGCCGATCGTCCCTCATAAAATCGCTGGGGGTTTTTTAGCATACCTAGCAATCGTGATTTATCCATTTTATATGATGAAAATAAATCGATTACGCATTCATTTGATATATTTTTATTACGTGGGCTTTGTAATGGCGATGACTTTTTTAGCTCGGATTCGTGGAGAGTTTGAAGGAGCTCCCCAATCCGATTTTCACTATTTTGGGGTTTTCCTTATTGCTTGTTTTTTTCTGTATTGTCCTTATGTTTTTTTTAAAACCAAAAAGACTTGAGCGTGTTTATTTCAAATAAATGGGTTTACTTGATTGGGCAGCCGTTTTTATTATAAAATGATATATCGACAACAGCTTTATGGGCTTTTACTTTTGAAATGTTTTTCCATTTTTTTTAGATTTTTAGTTTTTAGAATGTGATAAATAACTTAAATTGAAAACTTTAAAACGATAAAATGAAAAAACTAATATTTTCAATTTCAATAACGTTATTTGTGTCCTGTTCCGATTTTCAACATCCTGACTATGAAAGGAATCTTGAAATAACAAAGCAGTGGTTTGATGTTTTTGTTACCGAAGATCTTGACGCTACAATGGATTTTTATGCAGATAATGTTGAATACCAAAGTGCCTTTTATGGAGGGCCTTTAATGAATAAAGAAGAGCTTGGAGGATATTTAAAAGGTTGGCAGGATAATATGGAAAACATTTCATGGGAAGCTCAAAATTATCTTCCTGGGGTCGACCCTGAAACTAGTCTTCCAAATGGGAGTGTTAGAACCTATGGCCATTGGTCTGGAACGCACTCAGTTTCTGGGAAAAGCTTTAAAGGTTTGTGGTATCACTACTTAACATTTGATGAAAATGGAAAAATTACTGAAGGTGGTGATTTTGGTGATGCAACTGGATTAGTTATGTCAGTCATGCCAAATGAAGAATAATTTTTTTTATTGGTTGTAAGCTTTTGGTTTTAATTCCCTTAAGATCAATTTTCACAACGAATTATTAAAGCCCATTGCATCAG
>JAKMFI010000102.1 GCA_022425505.1 Flavobacteriaceae bacterium
TTTCTTCGTTAATGGGTGTGCCTATTACCGTGACAAAGAGCTTGTAGCTATGTCCGTGTATATTTTTACAAAGTCCGTCGTGCCCATATAGAGCATGCCCAGTTTCAAAACCAAAACTCTTTGTTACACGGATTTTCGTCATGATTTAGATTTAAGTTGATGTAGCGTTTGTTGTGTTCGCTCAGAAAGAACAAGACGCCCAGAAACTGCCGCATTGTGTTCGAGAAGATTGTCCCAATCCTCTGTTCCCTTCCAAAGTGCTTTTTTGAGTTCTGCCACCGCTTGGGGTGTATATGCCGCAAGGCGGTTAGCGTGTTGCGCAACAGCTTCTTCAAGGGCATTGAAGTCGGAATGCAGTTCAGAAAGCAATCCTTTGGCGTGTGCCCAATCAGCCGATTTCCAAGTATTTGCTGCTAAAGATAGTTCGGACAGTGCTGCCGTACCAATTTTTCGCAATACTGCTGGGGCGATGACAAAAGGCCCTATGCCAATTGCGATTTCAGAGAGTTTAACTTCAGTCTGTATTGTGGCAAGGGCGTAATCACAAGCTGCAATCAACCCAACTCCACCGCCAACAGCTTTGCTGTGGATGCGTCCAATTATGGGTTTTGGACAACGTCTCATCGCATTGATCACATTGGCAAAACCCATAAAAAATGCTTTTCCCTCCTCTGGCGTTTTTACGGCCAACAGCTCATCAAAAGATGCTCCTGCACAAAAGACCTTAGCAGGGTTACTCTGCAATACAACCACATGAATATCGTCATCATTTGAAACCTCCTCTAAAGCGACTTGTAAGGCCTTGAGGTGGGTGGCGGGAAAGGCATTTTGCTTGCGGTGTGCAAAATGAATCCGAGCTACCGCATTATCTTTTAGGACCTGTATGCCTTCTTTCATCGGTTGATTCGCCATATCTTTGTGACTGTTGCAACAAAAATACGGAATATCGCATAGACAACACAGCCGACAGATGAAAGGGGTCTTATTTGATTTAGATGGAGTTTTTTATGTCGAACAGCAATTGATTCCTGGTGGGATTGCATGCTTGGATTGGTTGCTTGAGCAAAGCATCCCTTACCGCTTTGTAACCAATAACACCACCTTATCCAGAACAAATTTAGTCGCCAAGCTTCAAGGTTTGGGTCTTCCTGTGGCGGAACAAGAAATTGTAAGTGCCAACTATGCAGGCGTACTTTTGCTCGCGCAGCGGAATCTCAAACGCTGTCGTTTGGTTCTTCGTCCAGAGGCACAACTGGACTATCCCCCCAACTGTTTGGAGCATCCAGATGCGATTGTCATTGGCGACATCGGCAATCGATGGGATTATGACTTGCTCAATTCCTTAATGTATCAAGTCTTAAAGGGGGCTGAAATCATCGCACTTCACAAAGGTCACTATCACGAGGGTCCGAGCGGTCTTGTTCTCGACAGTGGCGCCTTTGTGGCAGCACTTGAACACGCGACAGGAAAACAGGCCATTGTCGTTGGAAAACCCACCCAGACATTCTTTGAGTTGGCTAGTCATTCTTTTGGTTGCAAACCAAAGGATCTGATCATGGTAGGAGATGATCTTATCAATGATATCAAAGGAGCGCAACAGATGGGAATGCATGCGGTATTGGTACAAACTGGAAAATACCGAAAAGCCCTCGTCGATGCGTCAAACATCGTACCGGAGGGCTGCATTTCATCGATTCAAGAGCTGCCAAATTATCTCCAAAACCAAATAAGGTAACTTCGCTACAACACTCTCCAAGAAGTTATTTACTATTTTTGTTCAAAATGCGCTATGAAAAATTTAATTGTTATCGGTCATCCCGACCAGCAATCCTTTTGTTATAACGGGATCTTTTCAACCATCAAATCAGAAATTGAAGCCAGTGGACAAGAGTTGGAAATCATCGATTTGTATCGCGATAGCTTTACGCGTCCACGAACCGCCGTGATTGAAAAATACAAAGAGCTCGTCACATGGGCAGAGTGGATTTATATTGTTTCGCCCGTCTGGTGGTTTCGTCTGACTCCACGTACCGAAATTTTCTTCGACGAGGTAATGACCCCTGGTTTTGCTTATCAATTTGTTAATATCACCAAAACATACGCCTACCCCAAACCGTTTTTGAAGGACAAAAAAATTAGAACCTATGTCACACATGGTGCGCCTTCACTTCCCGTACGTACGTT
>JAKMFI010000103.1 GCA_022425505.1 Flavobacteriaceae bacterium
GTAGCTAGCGGGACAGAATTAGGCGTTAACATTTCAGGTTCAATGGCAAATCCAAACTTTGGATTATGGTCTGGGAACTGTATCAATCTTACGGGACGAGGTTGTGCCGTGGGAGATGCCTCAGGGAATTTGAATGAAACTTTTGGACCACTAATTATAGGTGAAACATACCTAATTCAAATCAGTGGTAACTCTCCTTTTATTCAAGGTACGTTCTCATTAGAATTAAATAATAATTTAGATTGTTCCGGTTGTCTCGAGGTTGGTTTTCTTACTGCCAATCCCCCTCCTATAAATGGTGCCTACTCCGCAGGACAAACAGTTGAGTTTTGTTATACGATTACCGATTATAATCAAACAGGTGCGGTTTGGCTTCATGGCGTTCAGGTAGAGTGGGGTGCAGGATGGGAGACTACAGTTAACGATGTGGCAACCACGGTCCCTCCATCATGTTCGGGTTCTGGTAGCTGGACATGGGTTCCAGGTGGAGTAACTGGAACAGGTCCAAATGCTGGAACGTTTCCTTCGGGTTTTTATTATGAGTCAAACTCTGGCTGCAGCCCAATTCCTTGCGACCCAAATGATCCAGGTGACAATTATGGGGATTCTGGAGCTGAAAATTGTGATCCGCAGTTTTGTTGGACATTGACAACCTTACCGCCTATATCCTGTTCTTCTAGTGTTCCCCTTACCCTAACGGTAAATACTTCAGCGGATAATGAATCTGGGAGTTATATAGGTACTTATTGCCAAAGTGATTTAACAACAGAGTATTCAAGTATGCTTTCGTGTTGTGCGGAGCCTCCAACAATTTCTGCTGTTGATGTTTCATGTGGTTCAAGTGCTCCAGAAGGAAGTGCAACTGTTCAAGCCGTGGGTTCTGCACTTCCATGGACATATCAGTGGTATGACGATTCCGGAACCTTGATTTCTACCACTTCTTTTTCTTCATTGAATTCTAATACCATCACAAATTTGGTTGCAGGTGATTACACTGCAGTAGTGACAGATAATACAGGATGTTCATCTGGGAATGTTGTGACTGTTGCCGCGCCTGTGGAAACTCAGGCAACTTTTGCACCCTTAAATTATATTTGTGCAGGTGAGCCTTTGAACCTTCCTGCAGCCAGCCAAGAAGGATTTACAGGGACGTGGTCACCTGCAGTAAACAATACTGCAACGACTACATACACCTTTACACCTGATGCAGGTCAATGCGCCTTACCTACCACTTTAACAGTAGTTGTTAGGCCAGCTCCAACCATAGATCCAATAGCTGACTTTACGGCATGTAATGGTGATATTATAAATCTGAATGCTGTTTTAGCTGGAATTGGCACTTCAATTTCTTGGTCTTCAACAGGTGGTAATTTTTCTAACCCAACGTCAACATCAACGACATTTACACCAACAATTTTATCAGGAACAACGACGATCACCGCTGTAGCTTCTAGTATAATATGTACAATAACAAATCAAGAAGAAATAGAGGTAACAGTTTCGGATGCAGTGATCTCTGATTTTCTTCCTATTGCAGATATTTGTCCTGGTGATGCTATTGTTTTACCATCTACATCAACCAACGGAATAACAGGTTCTTGGTCTCCTGCTGTCGATAATACGACAACGACAACATATACTTTTACTCCTGATCCTGGTCAATGTGCTACTTCGGAATCAATGACCGTAAATGTGGGATCTGGAATTGTTCCTTCTTTTGATCCAATTGCAGACATTTGTAGTGGTGATGCTTTAAGCTTACCTGGTACGAGTACGAATAGTATCTCAGGAACATGGTCACCAGCGGTGAACAATACCGCAACAACAAACTACACCTTCACACCTAACGCAGGACAGTGTGCTACCACACAAGGACTGACCGTTAATGTGAATGCACAGACCACACCAAGCTTCTCTCCAATTGCAGACATTTGTAGTGGTGATGCTTTAAGCTTACCTGGTACGAGTACGAATAGTATCTCAGGAACATGGTCACCAGCGGTGAACAATACCGCAACAACAAACTACACC
>JAKMFI010000108.1 GCA_022425505.1 Flavobacteriaceae bacterium
TCAGAAATCCATGTGGACATTCGCTCTGCGGAAGACAAAGCCAAAATACCGGGATCGGAGTTGGTCAACAAAGACCACCCACAGGTTGTTGAGGTCTGGAACTTGGTCTTTATCGAGTTTAACCGAAAAGCGAACGGATCCTTAGAAAAGCTACCAGAAAAGCACATTGATACTGGTATGGGCTTTGAAAGATTGTGTATGGTTGTGCAGGGCGTTCAGTCCAACTATGATACAGATGTTTTTATTCCCTTGATTCGTGAAATCGAAACACGAACCTCCACTTCTTATGGCAATGATGATCCAACAGACATTGCGATACGTGTGGTTGCCGATCACCTTCGTGCAGTTTCCTTCTCGATTGCTGATGGACAATTGCCATCAAACAATGGAGCTGGTTATGTCATTCGTCGTATTCTTCGTCGTGCCATTCGTTATGCATACACCCTCCTCAACCAAAAGGAACCTTTTATCTACACCCTTGTCGAAACGCTTACACTCCAAATGGGAAGTGCCTTCCCCGAGCTGAAAGAGCAGCAAAACTTTATTCAGAATGTAATTAAAGAAGAGGAGCAATCGTTTTTAAAAACACTCGCGCAGGGATTGGGAATGTTACAACAACTGATGTCCTCGAGTTCAGGTAAAGAATTGTCAGGGGCTAAGGCCTTTGAACTGTATGATACTTTTGGATTCCCAATTGATTTGACGGCATTGATTCTTTCGGAACACGGCATGACCCTGAATTCGAATGATTTTCAAAAAGAAATGGACAAGCAAAAAGCGCGTTCACGTGCTGCCTCTCAAGTCGATACGGAAGACTGGGTGGAGCTCCTCGATGATGAGGAACAAGAGTTTGTCGGATATGACTTGCTTTCAACTCCTGTTCGGATTGTACGTTACCGAAAAATCACCAACAAGTACGGAGATATGTTTCAGTTGGTTTTCAATATAACGCCTTTTTATCCAGAGGGTGGAGGTCAAGTCGGCGATAAGGGCTATTTGGAAGCACCCAACGGAAATGTAACCTATATCTACGACACCAAGACAGAAAACAACATTATCGTTCATACTGCCAACCAACTTCCTGCCAATGTCAATGCGAGGTTTAAAGCAGTTGTGGACAAACAAAAACGCGATGCAACGTCGAGTAACCATACAGCAACGCATTTGTTACATCAAGGGTTGCGAAGCATTTTGGGGGAGCATGTCACTCAAAAGGGGTCAATGGTCCGATCGGGTTATTTGCGTTTTGATTTTTCTCATTTTTCAAAGCTCACCCAAGAGGAGTTACACGCAGTCGAAAATTTTGTCAATGCCAGAATTCAGGAACAAATCGATGCGCAAATCACACCCAAAGTACCTTACGACCAAGCGCTAGAAAATGGTGCAATGGCTTTGTTTGGAGAAAAGTACGGCGATACAGTGAGAACAGTTCGTTTTGGCGAGTCGATTGAGCTTTGCGGAGGCACCCATGTATCAAATACCGCAGAAATATGGCACTTTACAATTACGAGCGAATCTGCAGTAGCATCTGGGGTGAGAAGAATTGAAGCAGTTACTGGTGAGGAAGCCAAAAAACTGGTCTATGAGCAAGCAGCGATGATGGAAGCGGTCAAGTTGCAATTAAAAAACCCGAAAGACCTTGTGCAATCAGTTCAAGCTTTGCAAGAGGAAAATGTTAAACTCAGAAAAAAATTAGACAAGTTAAGCACACAGCTAGTGCAGCAAATGACTGCCGACTTGGAAAGTGAAATCCAATCTCACAAAGGCATTTCATTGCTTTGTAAGGAAGTCAACCTCAACGCAGCGGGAATGAAAGATGCCTTATTTCAAATTGGAAAAACCCGAAAAGATTTGGTTGCCATTCTCGGTAGCAAAAAAGACGACAAACCGATTTTGTCCTGTTATGTATCCAAGGAATTAGTCGATCAGGGCACCTATCAAGCCAATACGATTATCAAAGAGATTGGGCAGTACATACAAGGTGGAGGCGGAGGTCAACCATTTTTTGCGACTGCTGGCGGAAAACATCCTGCGGGATTGTCAGATGCATTGCAGGCGGCCAAAGATCTACTCTAAACCTTATTTTTAAATCCATAGGGGCAATGCCTACAGTTGCTCTCACAGCAATACCCCCTTTTTAAATGGTATTTTTCAGTAAACACCAAAAAGCCCTCTGGAGTTTGATAGGAGTCACCGTCCTCAATTGGGATAAATTTCTTTTTCACAAGTTAAAAGTAGTCGTTTTTTTGACAAGCTGTACTTTTACGTATGTTTAGTCATCCACGACCATCTGTAAACCAAACCCTTAGGTTACAAGAGATTGAAGGAGAACTGGAAATTACTTTGAAAAGAGAAGACCAGATTCACCCCGATGTCTCTGGAAATAAGTGGAGAAAACTCAAATACAATTTTCAACACGCTAAAAAAAATGGTTACCGAAGCGTATTGACTTTTGGCGGTGCTTTTTCCAATCATCTGGCAGCTGTCGCTACTGCTGGGCACCAATACGGCTTTCAAACCCACGGCATTGTACGTGGTGGGGAATTGGAGACCCAAACCCTTAACCCAACGCTGCAGTATTGTACACATAAGGGCATGGCGCTAGATTTTGTAAGTCGAACGCTATACAGAAACAAAAAACAAGCTTTGGGGAGCGTGATTATTGATGATAGAACCCCTTATGTAATACCAGAAGGGGGCACCAATGCGTTGGCGGTAAATGGGTGTGCAGAAATCCTAACTTCTGCTGATAAGGAATTCGACGTCTTGGCTGTTGCTGTGGGAACAGGGGGTACCATGGCGGGTTTAATCCAATCGACATCCGATCACCAGCATCTTGTCGGATTTCAGGTTGTAAAAGATATCGAAATCCCCAGTCGTATTCGTACCTTTGTCAGCAATGACAGATGGTCATTGGTGCCGACCTACGATGAGGTGGGTTATGCCAAAACACCAAAAGCATTAATTAATTTTGCCCATAGCGTAGCAGGTCAAACGGGCGTGATTCTCGACCCGCTTTATACCGCTCCGATGTTATGGCATTTGATAAAAAAGAGGAAAGAAAACACATGGAATTTTGCAAATCGTTTGCTGATGATACATACTGGGGGTCATCAGTCGATCAAAGGGATCAATCAGCGTTTGGCTCAACAAGGCAGTTCGTTGCGTTGGCCATGCTGATGTTTTTGGCATCTTGCGGAAGCAAAAAGCAAGTTTACTATGCCGATGCGGCGATGAATGAACAAACCATCACTGCCAAGGGGAAAAGTAAAAAACAAGATCAAAAGAAAAAAGACAAAGAGGTCGTATATTCTTCCGATCCCACGACTCGATACATCCAACAATATGCCGCTATCGCACAAGAAGAAATGCGTCGCTACAAGATTCCAGCAAGTATCACGTTGGCACAAGGACTGCTCGAATCTCAATTGGGACAAGGCGTGCTTGCTCAAAAATCAAACAATCATTTTGGAATCAAATGCAAGCGCGATTGGAAGGGAAAGAAGGTATATCATGACGACGATGCTCTGGGGGAGTGTTTTCGGGCGTATCAAGATCCCAAAGAGTCCTATCGTGACCATTCGCTGTTTTTGGTTGAACGGGAGCGATATGCAAGTTTGTTTCGACTCAAAAAAACCGATTATAAAGCATGGGCAAAAGGACTTAAAAAAGCTGGATATGCCACAGACTCTGCTTATGCAGACAAACTGATTGGGCTTATCGAAAGATTAAGTCTATGGAAATATGACAATCCAAAAGTTTCACCAAATTTTAATGTTAAAAATCGGGATATTCACATTGTGCAAAAGGGAGACACCTTATACGGGCTGTCCAAACGCTATAAAATATCTGTGGATAAACTTAAAAAAATCAATGGGCTAACCTCTTCTGAGATTCAGATTGGTCAAAATATACGGGTAGAAAAATGAGATATGAACGCAGTAGTGCTTTATTTGCGCAAGCAAAACAAGTGATTCCAGGAGGGGTCAATTCCCCTGTTCGTGCATTCAAGGCGGTTGGTGGCACGCCAATCTTTATTCAAGAAGCAAAAGGTGCATATTTATTTGATGAGGATGGTAATCAATACATTGATTTTATCTCCTCATGGGGGCCTTTGATTCTAGGACATGGGTACAAGCCCGTGGTGCAAGCCGTGCAAGATCAGGCCGAGAAAGGCACTTCATACGGTATCCCGACAGAACTGGAAACCAAGATTGCTGAACTCGCCATTACGATGGCACCCAACATTGATAAAATTCGATTTGTAAACTCTGGGACGGAGGCATGTATGAGTGCTGTTAGACTTGTGCGTGGGTTTACGGGTCGCGAAAAAATCATCAAGTTTTCCGGTTGTTACCATGGTCATTCTGATGCGTTTCTCATTCAGGCGGGCAGTGGGGCGGTAACTTTTGGGAGTCCAAACTCTCCAGGCGTAACCCAAGGAACTGCAAAGGATACCTTATTGGCGACATATAACAACGTGGACAGTGTGGCACAACTATTCAAATCAAACCCTGATGAGATTGCAGCAATTATTATCGAACCCGTTGCGGGAAATATGGGTTGCATTCCACCCGAAGCTGGCTTTTTGGAAAGTCTTCGTTATTTGTGTGATCAGAATGGTGCGGTACTGATTTTTGATGAAGTCATGACTGGCTTTCGCCTTGCTGCTGGTGGCGCACAACAGCTACTGGGCGTCGATGCAGATGTCGTTACCTACGGAAAGGTAATTGGGGGTGGACTTCCCGTTGGGGCCTTTGCAGCAAGAGACGAGATCATGGATGTGTTAGCTCCTGTAGGACCAGTCTATCAAGCGGGCACTTTAAGTGGAAATCCACTTGCGATGGCGGCAGGAATTGCTATGCTCACAGCTTTACATGAGCAACCCGAAGTCTTTGATCGGCTAGCAGATAAAACAGCCTACTTACATCAAGGCATGGAAAGCATTCTCGCAAAAAGTCGAATTGATTATCAAATCAATCGATTTGGCTCTATGATATCATTACATTTTACCGATGCACCAGTCAAGGACTTTGCTTCTGCAGCAAAGGGAGACAACCAGACCTTTAAGAAATACTTTCACGGAATGCTCAAGCGTGGGGTGTACTTACCTCCCAGCGCATTTGAGAGTTATTTTTTAAACGATGCCACTACGTATAAAGACCTTGACACGACGCTTGAGGCCTTTTCAGAAACCCTTAAAGAACTCTGATTACTTTTCGTCTAAGATGGTGTCAATTCGAGCAATCGCATCGCGTAAGTGATACTTCGTATTTGTATCCGAAACGCGCTTTATTCTCTTTTCAATATCTTTTTTCAGTTTGTTGAGCTGCCCTCTTGCAACAGATCGGATATCGGATTGACTGACCAGCACGCGAGTTTGATTTCCATAGGTGCGTGCCCAACCCGTTGCAGGGGTTTGGCTTTCCGTCATCAGATAAGAAAGGCGTTCGATATAGGCACGTTGGAGATTTCGTCGATAGGTATCGATTTTGTTTCCTTTTGCAAGTTCTGACCACAGGCCATTCTGCAAGGCATTCATCATACTGACAATTGTGTATGCTTGAGCTCCATGTAAGGCCTCATTCTCTATCATTCTTGCCAATCGACCAAAGTCGAGGATGCTACTAATAATCCTGGTTTGCGTTCTACGCATGCGATCAACCGCCCCTACAAAATCAATTTTATTTAAGATATCTTCTTCCAATAACCAATTCGGAGTTTGGAAAAGCTCTTGATGGAGAAATGACAAACAGTTTTGCTGATGATCTTTGGAAACATGGGTGTAAACTGCACCATCCTGGTCGTAGGTTTTATAGTATTCATAAACCCCGCCTATATTGGAGGCCACATGACCCATATAGCGATTGAATTGGCTATACACCTGACCGTATAAAGTTTCTAAATCATCATAGTTTTTTCCATCCTCTGCTGTCCACTCAATCAGTTTGGGAGTAATACGCTGAAGATTGGCAATACCATAAGCACTGGCTTTTATGGCATCATCTCCAAGGTCTTCTGTTTGTGAACTCGGGTCAACGACACCAAACTGCTGTCGTCCGAACCGATACATGGGATTGTCTTCTTTATCACGAATCCATTGATCGAGAATGGGCTTTTCATCTTCTGCTTTTTCTACGGAAGGGATGGGTCGATACCCCCAACGAACTGCATGGATGTCGTAGGGGCCAATATCTGGCATAAGCGACACATCGCCATCTCCTGGCTGGGCAACGTAGTTGAAGCGAGCATAGTCCATAATCGATGGAGCAGTGCCGTATTTTTGGGTAAATGATACAGAACGTAAAGAGTCAACGGGGTAAGCAACACTACTCCCCATATTGTGAGGTAGCCCAATGGTATGCCCTACCTCATGAGCAGATACAAAGCGGATCAATCGACCCATGATTTCATCTTTAAATGCAATACCCTGCGCTTCGGGATTGATCGCTGCGGTTTGCACAAAAAACCAATTGCGCAACAAGGTCATCACATTGTGGTACCAATTGATATCCGACTCGAGAATTTCACCAGATCGCGGATCGCTCACATGCGGGCCATTTGCATTCGGAATGGGAGAGGCCAAGTAGCGTACAACTGAGTAACGAACGTCTTCAGGACTCCAATCTGGATCTTCCTCTGGCGTTGGTGGGTCTTTTGCAAGAATGGCATTTTTAAAGCCAGCTGCTTCAAAAGCAACTTGCCAGTCTTCAATCCCTTGCTTGAGATATTTCCGCCACTTTTTTGGCGTTGCCCGATCTATATAATACACAATGGGCTTGACGGGCTCTACAACTTCACCA
Source organism: Flavobacteriaceae bacterium (assembly GCA_022425505.1). Classification (GTDB taxonomy): domain Bacteria; phylum Bacteroidota; class Bacteroidia; order Flavobacteriales; family Flavobacteriaceae; genus UBA724. The sequence continues at coordinate 6,804 of JAKMFI010000108.1, forward strand.
CGTTCAAATTTTTCAATGTCTTCTGGCGCAATTTCCAACCGCCAGCGATCGAGGTATCGAATGGTTTTACTCTCCTGAACATCGAGTCCATAGTCCACTTGACCACGTGCAAACCATCCGACTCGCTGATCAAAATATCGACGCTTCATCTGCTCTTTTGGTAATAATATCATCGAGTTATTCATTTCCAAACTAACTGACCCTGTACTCGCATTTGAAGGTGGCTCGGATGAATTGTAGGTTTTTACGTGACGCATTTCTACATTCAAAGGATAGCTCTTAATGCTCTCAATAAACGAGCGTGTTTTATCTAAACCACTGATTTTATATGTTTTTCTTCTCGATGCTGGAAAACCCATGGCCTTGACATCACCTTCTAAAAATTTATTGACTTGGATTAATGTGGAGGTCGAATCTTTACCAACAGTTTTTACATCAAAACGATACAGTATTGGTTCAAAATTTGAGTTAACAACCGCTTCATGTATCGGTAAAGAATCGGCTGCGATGACTTGATGTGATACCACACGAAGTAATACTTTTTTGGATCTTTTTTCCCAACGCAAAACTTGGGTGTTTTGCTTGCCTCCTCCAAAGCCAATTCCACTTGCTGTTTTGGCAATCCGGGTGACAACCAGCATTTCACGTCCAAAGAGACTGTCTGGGATTTCATAAAAGTAGTTTTCATCGACCTTGTGCACATCAAACAGCCCTTTGTCTGTGATTGCATTCTTGGTGATGATATCATCATATGTCTTTATTTTGGATGCTTTCTCTTTTTTGTCTGATGATTTTTCTGTTTTGGCATCTTCATTGTTCTCTTTGTCTTGGGCATGTAATTGTCCAACGACGATAAATAAAATAACGGATAATAGGTGTTGAATTCTCATCGGATATATCTCTAAGATTCGCATGAAGCGACCATAAATGTATCAATTTAAAATGAAACTGAAGTTTTACCCCGACAGATGCACAAAAAGACCATCTTCTGATTTGGTCACTTTGGCCAATTGGTGAGCACCCAGCCCTTTGATGGCTTTGTCCCATTTCTTATTGCTCAGTCCAGCATTTTCTTTTAATTCAGACAATAAAACAGGATGGTTTTTCTTGAGGAGGTTCAGTACAATTTCTTCTTCATCGGTCAATGTTGGGCCTTGCAATTCTGGTCTCATTTGCGGGAAAAACAACACCTCTTGGATCGAACTATTGTCGGTCATCAGCATAACAAGCCGATCAATCCCAATCCCAATCCCCGATGTTGGGGGCATGCCGTACTCAAGTGCCCGAACAAAATCTTGATCGATAAACATGGCCTCGTCATCGCCTTTTTCCGACAAGGTGAGCTGGTCTTCAAAACGCTCCAACTGATCGATCGGATCATTGAGTTCAGAATAGGCATTGGCCAATTCTTTTCCATTTACAAGGAGTTCAAAACGCTCTGTTAGCCCGGGTTTGTCACGATGGATTTTGGTCAATGGGCTCATTTCTTTGGGGTAATCGGTAATAAAGGTTGGTTGGACGTAATGATGCTCACAACAGCTACCAAATATCTCGTCAACGAGTTTTCCGACACCCATACTGTCGTCAACTTCGATTTCGAGCGAACGAGCAGTTGTTCGCAACGCTTCCTCATCCATACCACTGACATCAATACCCGTATATTTTTTGATGGCTTCAAGGATTGGCACCCGCGGGTAGGGAGCTTTAAAATCAATCGTTTTCTCGCCGACTTTCACTGCGGTGCTGCCATGGGTGTCAACAGCCACTTTCTCGAGCAGTGTTTCGGTTGTTTCCATCATCCAGTGATAGTCTTTATAGGCGACATAAAGTTCCATAACCGTAAACTCTGGGTTATGGGTTCTGTCCATCCCTTCATTTCGGAAGTCTTTGGCAAACTCATAAACGCCATCAAGACCCCCGACAATCAGACGTTTGAGGTACAGCTCGTTGGCGATACGCAAGTAAAGTGGAATATTCAATGCGTTGTGGTGAGTGACAAAAGGGCGTGCTGCGGCTCCACCAGGAATGGGCTGAAGAATAGGCGTCTCCACTTCCAAATACCCTTTGTCATTAAAAAAAGACCGGATGGTATTCGTGATTTTCGTTCGTTTCAGAAAGGTATCCTTCACCTGTGGGTTTACAATTAGGTCAATATAGCGCATGCGATAGCGTTGCTCAGGATCTGAAAATGAATCGTAGGTATTTCCATCAGCATCTGTTTTTGGCAACGGTAATGGACGAAGAGATTTGCTCAACACATGAAGAGATTCCACTTGTACCGTTTTCTCACCCACCTGTGTGGTGAATAGGGCACCGCTGACCCCAATAATATCTCCGATGTCTAAAAGTTTTTTGTACACATCATTGTACATGCTTTTATCCTCGGTTGGACAAAGAATATCTCTGTTGAAGTAGATTTGTATGCGCCCTTGTGAATCTTGAAGCTCTGCAAAACTCGCTTTCCCTTGAATACGACGAGACATCAACCGACCTGCAATGGTAACCTGTTTTCCTTCGACAAATTCATTGCTGATGATTTCACTATTTGCATCCGTAGAAAAAGCAGCAGCTGGGTAAGGGTCGATTCCCAGCGCACGAAGTTGTTTTAATTTCTCTCGTCTGACGAGTTCTTGCTCAGAGCGTTCCAAATTGAGATTGTTTTCCACAAAGATAATCATGCGAAATCAATTGCGTGACTTTGGGGAGGGATTTGTGACGATGCAGTCAATAATTTACCCCAAAACGGTTCCGTTGTTGAAATCAAGTCTATCTTTGTAAACGATATGAAGAGGGCAGTTCAGTTTCGGGACCTTGGTGTTTTGGACTATCAAACGGTTTGGGATTTGCAACACGATTTGTTTCAGCAAACGATAGACACCAAAATTCAAAACCGTCGCAACCAAACCAAAACCCCCACCACAAATTACTTTTTATTAGTCGAGCACAACCCCGTTATTACCTTGGGTAAGAGCGGTTCGGCAGATCATCTCCTCACAAGCAAAGCGGAGTTGGAAGCCAAAGGAATTTCTTTTTTTAAAATCGATAGAGGTGGGGATATTACCTATCATGGCCCTGGCCAAATCGTTGGCTATCCCATTCTTGATCTGGATCATTTTTTTACCGATATCCACAAGTATCTGCGCTTATTAGAGCAAGTTATTATCGACACCCTAGCCGATTTTGAGATCGTAGCGACACGGAGTCAGGGAGAGACTGGCGTTTGGTTAGATGTCAACACGCCCTTTGCGAGAAAGATATGCTCCATGGGGATTCGGGCGAGCCGTTGGGTTACCATGCATGGGTTTTCTTTAAATGTCAACACGGACCTCTCTCATTTCGATCACATTGTTCCCTGCGGGATTCATGGGAAGCAAGTCACTTCCATGGAGAAAGAGTTAACCAAAAAAGTCTCACTTTCGGAAGTGAAAAAACGCATCACACATCACTTTCAAGAGCAGTTTGACGCTACTTTGGTACGTTAGTCAACAAACCTTATTGCGGAATTTGATAGACAACCAAGCTGTTGTTCTCGCCAGTCGTTGCCAAAAACACCTTCCCTTTTCGATCGCTGTCAATCGTGATTGGACCAGCACCATAAATCGGGAAATGCGGAAGGAGGTTTCCTTTTCGATCAAAAACATACACCTTTTCCTCTTGTTCATCAACCAAGCTGATCAAGGTGCGGTTGTTGACCACATGTATCGAGGGTTCTCCGTATAATCCAAAATCGAGCTCCAAGAGTCGCCCGTTGATTTCGAGTTTATTTTCGGTGAGCAACACAAGGTTTTTACCTCTTGCACGAACTTGATATGGGGTTTCAAAGGGGAGTGTGCGATAGCTGATTTTACCGTTGATTTCAATGCGAAACAGTCGGTTTTTATTGTCCAGACCAACAAAACCATTTTGATGCAGATACACATCGGTGGACATCACCAAATCATTTGGTGTTTTGATACGAACATTCCCCCTGCGATCGAGTAAAAGCAATTTTCCACTTTTTTCGACCATTGTGATATAGTCTCTTGTGCCAATTCGAATATGTTTGGGCGCATACTTAAGATTGGCTTTTGTACGGTTAAATCCGCTGACTTTGGCAAACTTCCGATCGCGCAATTCTAACTTGTTTTTGTCGATCAGAACAAATCGATAGTCTCGGGAGTTTTCATAATCAAAAACAGCGAGAGGCAAAGGATTGTTGAGAGTCGAAGAAAAGGGAGGTACAGGCCTTGCATTTCGATCGATGACTTCAAAGCCTTTTTTTGTGGTGTAAGCCATTTGAAGGCGACTGTTTTTATACAAATCAACTTGACGAATGGGAAACTGAATCGGACTCCCTATGGGTCTTATCCAAGTGCTTTTGCCACTACTGCTGATCAATATCAAATTCTGTTTTTCATCTTGAACGACCCATTCCATCGAACCGTTGAGGTGATTGCGCACAGCGTTTGGACCTTGCGATATGGTGTTTTCAATTGGCGTTGAAAACAAGAGTTTGGGACGTTTATTTTTGATTTTTTCTTGTTTGGAGACCCGTTGAAATTGGATTTGAGCAACTCCACTTTCGACCAATCCAACCCCAAGCCAAAAGGGGAATTCGCTAGTGGAATCCATCCGGTTATCGTCAATCAATAGAGAATTGATTTGTTTTGAAAAGAACTCCTCCACGCCCACAAAGAGCAAAGAGGACTCATTTGGAATTTCTTCCAAAAGTCCAGCAAACTGCTCGTCGCTGCCTAGGGAATACCCGTTGAAGATTTGCGTTAGCACTTCTGTAAGAGATGCTTCGGATGGAGCTAAAAACAATAGGTCATTCAATATAGACGCATGTGTGAACGTTGGCAGATTCAATAAAGGTGCGCCCAGCCGTTGAATCGATTTTTCTTCAGAGAGCTGATAGGTCACTACATCCCTCAACTTGCGCGTAGCTTCCGCATTTTTTTCTAGTATGTCGATAACACCCTCAACTCCTGTCATGTCCAGCACTGCAATTTGATTTTGCAGCGTGTACACTTTGGCAACAGCATGAGCTTGCAACAAAAGACTGTCGATTGGTGGACTTGGTAAATTTTGTTGTGCGTTATAACGATCCCGAATAACGGAGAATTGATCAACGTCAAATCCATATAGTGATGCACCGATCATTGTGAGGGGAAGATTTGAGAGTAATTTTGACAGATCGTGTGCCTGATTGGTTACTAGACTTATTTTTGTCAACTTCTCTGCGGAGAGCAAACCGATGGCGTTCAAAATGGTATTTCCATTTTCGATTTCTGGCTGGATGGATACCCAAGACGAAAAATCGGAGAGGTTATAGGGAATCGTTGTCTTAAATTTCTCTGTTAATAGGGTTTGGGATCTCTCATTGATAAAAAGTTGAAAAGGCCCTGCTTTTGAGTTGTACAGTTTTTGAAGATTTTCATCCGGGCGATTTGGTGCAGTGTGAAGTCGGATACTGTTCTCGATTAAAATTTTTGAGTCAGATTCAAAATAGGTATTCTGATGAACAACAGCATAGCGGTCGATGCTTTGTTTTTCAAACCGAATAACTGGTAAGTTTTCATATCGCAGCGTATCTCCAACAAGTTGGGGAACGCTATCGAGTGTAGCCAAAGGGCGAATCAATAGGTATTTGTATTCTTCGACACCCTCTTCATGATAACTGACGATACACTCTTGAAAAGATAACCAATGCTCTTCTGCGGATACAAGCGGAGCGAGAAAACGACTGAGTTGTGGCTGGCTATTTGAAAACTCAACTAAGGATTCCATATCCTCGGTATGAAGAATTGCAATGGGTTTTGCAGGGATAAAGCCAAGTGGGTTCACCGTTGTCTGCGGTGGGGTTGAGCATTGCGTCAAGGCAAAAAGCACAAAGCAAACGAGCAAATAGCGCATAGTGCAAAGTTAATAAAGTTAAAAGTCGAATTGCGTTTGTGTGGGTAATAATGTAAAACTTTTTCTATGCCATTGTGACACACCAACAGACTGGATGCCTTTTCGGTGTTTTTTGGTTGGATATCCCTTGTTTGTATCCCATCCATAGTCTGGGGATTTACTGTGAAGTTTAATCATAAAATCATCTCGTTCAGTTTTTGCCAGTACCGATGCGGCTGCAATATTGAGAAAGCGAGCATCTCCTTTGACCATGCATTTGTGTGGGATTTCGAGATAGGGCGTAAAGCGGTTGCCATCGACAAGAATATATTCTGGTGTGGGATTGAGCTTTTGAATGGCGAGATGCATGGCTTCGATCGATGCATTGAGGATATTGATTTCATCTATTATTTCGGGGAGTACGTGGGCAATGCCATAGGCGATGGCAACACGCTCGATTTCTTTTCGCAATTCAGTTCGTTGTTTGGCAGTCAGTTTTTTGGAATCGGTAAGCAAAGGATGTGAATAGGAGGGGGGAAGGATCACAGCAGCAGCTGTGACAGGCCCTGCCAAGCATCCCCGACCGGCCTCATCGGTACCACATTCAACAAACTTGGTGTGTTGGGTTTGCAT
>JAKMFI010000122.1 GCA_022425505.1 Flavobacteriaceae bacterium
TGGCGCTAGAGCCAGAGGACTATCAGCTTGACAGTTTTGAAAAATTGACGTTTTACCCTGGTGTATTTACCTATCTCGGACGTATTGCAAAAGAGTTGGACTACACTCTTGTCATGGTTACCAACCAAGACGGATTAGGCACCGATAGTTTCCCGGAGGAGCAATTTTGGCCTGTGCACAATCATTTGATGAATGCGATGAAAAACGAAGGGATTATTTTCGAAGAAGTCTGTATTGACAAAAGCTTTCCAGCAGATCAAGCGCCCACGCGTAAACCCGAAACGGGCTTGCTAACGGCTTATTTGTCTGGAGATTATGATTTAGAGAATTCCTTTGTCATCGGAGACCGCTTGAGCGATATGCAATTGGCGGTCAACCTCGGTGCGCAAGGCATTTTGCTTCAACATGATGAACGTCTTTACGAAACCCCTGACCATACCACTAAAGCAGCCATTGCTTTAACCACTGCTAACTGGAGTGAAGTTTACACCATGCTCAAAGCTGGTCAACGCCTGTATATGCACAAGCGGACAACCAAAGAAACGGATATTTCGATTGCGATTAACCTCGACGGAACGGGGCAAAGCACTATCGATACAGGAATTGCATTTTTTGATCATATGCTCGATCAATTGGCACGCCACGGAGAGATTGATATCGAATTGACCACCAAGGGCGACTTGGAAGTCGATGAGCACCACACCATTGAAGATACTGCTATTGCACTCGGAGAGGCCTTTGCAATGGCTTTAGGAGAAAAACTCGGGATCGAACGCTATGGATTTTGCTTACCGATGGATGATTGCCTTGCGCAAGTCGCCATTGATTTTGGCGGGCGGTCTTGGTTGATGTGGAACGCCAAATTTAAACGGGAACTGATTGGGAAAATGCCAACTGAAATGTTTTTTCACTTTTTTAAATCCTTTGCCGATGGGGCAAAGGCCAATTTGAACATCAAAGCAGAAGGGCACAATGAGCACCATAAAATTGAGGCGATTTTTAAAAGCTTTGCCAAAGCCATTAAAGCAGCGATACAACGAGATCCTGAAAAATTGATTCTCCCTTCTACCAAAGGACAGTTATGAGTGTAGCCATTATCGATTATGGGGCTGGGAATATCCAGAGCATTCATTTTGCTTTGGAACGTTTGGGGGTTTCGGCCACACTGTCTAGTGATCCAGAAACTATTCAATCGGCTTCTCATGTCATTTTCCCAGGAGTAGGGGAAGCAAGCTCGGCGATGGCGAAACTCAAAAGTACCCAGTTGGATACACTTATTCCAGAGCTGGTACAACCTGTACTCGGCATTTGTTTAGGAATGCAGTTGATGTGTAACAGCTCCGAAGAGGGAAATACAACGGGCTTGGGAATCTTTGATACCGAAGCGGTTCGGTTTACGACCACACGCAATGTACCGCACATGGGTTGGAACGAAGTGAAAGGCAATGGGGTATTGTTTGACAAAATCCCAAACGACATTCACTTTTATCTGGTGCATAGCTATTATGCCATACCCAATGAAAACACGGTTGGACATTGTCTTTATGACATCAATTTTGCTGCAGCAATGGCAAAAAACAACTTTTATGGCACCCAATTTCACCCGGAAAAGAGTGGAGCTATTGGTGAACAACTTTTACAAAATTTTTTGTCATTATGATCATTATTCCTGCGATTGATATCATAGGTGGACAATGTGTACGACTAACCAAAGGGGTTTATGACACCAAAACCGTTTATAGTGATTCCCCTGTTGAGGTTGCCAAACGCTTTGAAGGGGCTGGACTGACACACCTACACGTGGTTGACCTTGACGGAGCTCGTGCCAAGCATATTATCAATGCGAAGGTTTTGGAGGCTATTGCCACCCAAACCACCTTGCAAGTGGACTTTGGCGGCGGAATCAAATCGGAGCGGGATTTGCGAACTGCTTTTGATTGCGGTGCTGCACAGGTTACCCTCGGCAGTATCGCCGTGGTCGAACCAAATCTCGTATTGGAGTGGTTGGATCAATATGGCACAGATCAATTCATCCTAGGTGCAGACGCCAAAAACCGTCGTATTGCCACACACGGTTGGGAACAGGACTCTGGAAATGATGTATTGGAGTTTGTTCAGGATTTCACAAAAAAAGGATTTACGAACGTCTTGTGCACGGATGTTGCCAAAGATGGCATGTTAGCGGGGCCGTCTTTAGAACTATACCGCGAACTGCTCAATGAGGTTGAGGGCTTGTCTCTGATCGCCTCTGGTGGGGTAAGCACCATGGAAGACCTCTATGCCTGTCGTGAACTCCGTTGCTCGGCAGCAGTTGTGGGTAAAGCCATATACGAAGGAAAAATCGGGTTAGCAGAATTGGAAACCTATCAACTCAACCAAAGCTGATATGCTCACAAAACGAATCATACCCTGTTTGGATATCAAAGATGGCCGTACGGTTAAGGGGGTCAATTTTGTCAATCTTCGAGATGCAGGGGACCCTGTTGAACTTGCCCAACGCTATGCAGCGGAAGGAGCAGATGAGCTCGTATTTCTCGATATCTCAGCGTCAGAAGAAAAACGAAAAACCCTTGCCAAGCTTGTCCGTGATGTTGCCCAAGCCATCGATATTCCTTTTACAGTGGGTGGTGGCATAAATGCAATGGACGATGTTGGAATACTATTGGACAATGGCGCAGACAAGGTCTCGATCAACTCTGCTGCTGTTCGCCGTCCTGTGCTCATCAGTGAGGTTGCCAACCGTTTTGGTACACAATGTGTCGTTGTAGCGATTGACGCCAAACAAATTGCTGCAGAATGGATTGTTCACTTGGTTGGTGGTAAGGTTCCCACTGAGCGAAAACTATTTCCATGGGCGCAAGAAGCCGTAGCGCGCGGCGCTGGGGAACTGCTGTTTACCTCTATGGATCACGACGGCACCAAACAAGGATTTGCCAATACCGCACTACGGCAACTCAGCGAAACAGTCACGGTTCCAGTAATTGCCTCTGGCGGGGCAGGGACCATGCAACACTTTATTGATACCTTTGTTGAGGGAAATGCAGATGCGGCTTTAGCAGCAAGTGTATTTCACTTTAAAGAAATCAGTATCCCAGAACTAAAACACGAATTGCGATTACACAAAATACCAATGCGATGACAATCGATTTTAGCAAACACCCAGACGGACTTGTCCCCACCATAGTCCAAGATGCAAATACCAAATTTGTATTAATGTTGGGCTATATGAACCAAGAAGCCGTTACCAAAACAAAAGAGACCCAACAAGTCACTTTCTTCAGTCGTTCCAAAAACCGCCTGTGGACAAAAGGGGAGGAGAGTGGTCATGTGTTGACCCTAGTCGATATAGCGGTGGACTGTGATCGTGATGCCCTATTGATTCAGGCCAAGCCCAAAGGCCCCACTTGTCACAAGGGAGATGATACATGCTGGGGTGAAAGCAATACACCCAACTATGGATTTTTGACTGCTTTGGAAGAGGTCATTGCTGATCGCAAAAACAATCCTTCTGACAGCAGTTATGTGGCGAGCTTATTTGCCAAAGGCATCAATAAAATTGCCCAAAAGGTAGGGGAAGAAGCCGTAGAAACCGTCATTGAAGCCAAAGACACCAACTCAGACTTGTTTCTGAATGAAAGCGCTGACCTGTTGTTTCACCTGATGATTTTATTACAGGCCAAAGGGCATACCTTAACCGATGTGGTTCGCATACTTGAGGAACGACAAAAATGATAGCTGCTTTTATACCCCAAAGTATAAACCCATCAGCATGACCAAAATCAGTAAATACAGTAGAATCGTTACAACGATACTGCAGCCAGGGTATTTGTAAAAGGTCATGGGATAGCACTTGTTTAGCCCATGTAAAAACAGCAAGAATAACCCGATTAGAATGACTGCCATGGAAAATCGTTTAGTAAAACGAGTGCCAAGTCAATAGAATCATAATTGCTAAGGCGATCAGCACATAAGACACCATGCACACAAAAACACGAAACAAGGGCGTTTGTGAATAATACCGTTTAAACGAACGATAAAGCAGATAGGTAAACTCCACAAGGCGAAAACCATAATCAAAGTTGTGGCATTCATTCTTGATGGATTGAAAAATCTTGATATACAACATAGTTCTCGATGATCTCAATACCGTCTCCATAGGCCAATAAAAAGAAGTAGGTGGCAAACAATAGTGAAATCAATACAAAGCTTAAAATGGGCTTTTGCAAGGAGGCCTGATAAAAGAGTTTATTGATGATGACGACAAGTAAAAAGAAAAGATAAGTAGTGGTCTAAGGCACAGTTTAAAGATTTGGTTAGCTCAAAATTACATATTTTTATGAACTAGCAAAAAATTTTGACATGCAATTACCAAAAGACCTCTTTTCTTTTTTTTCAGACTTACAACAAAACAACAACCGGGATTGGTTTATGGAGCATAAACCCACCTTTAAAGCCCTAGAAGCCCAAGTCAAGACCTTTGGAGAACAATTGAAAGACAAACTCAACCAACACGATCACATTGATCGCTTTAAGTTGTTTCGCATTTATCGAGACGTGCGTTTTTCCAAAGACAAAACACCCTATAAAACCCATTTTGGACTGACATGGCACCGCACCAAACCGCTTTATCGTGGGGGCTATTACCTGCATCTATCCCCTAAAAACAACTTTTTGGCCTGTGGCTTTTGGAATCCCAATCCGGCAGACCTAAAACGCATCCGACAAGAAATAGATATCGACGGGGAAGAATACCGCTCTGTTCTGAACAACAAAACATTTAAAAGCGTTTGGGGCGAACTCCAAGGCGAAGCCGTCAAAACCGCACCCAAGGGGTACGCCAAAGACCACCCCCATATTGATTTGTTGCGGTTTAAGCAGCATATTTTCACGATTAACTATTCAGACAAGGAAATCTGCCAACCCGGCTTTGTGGACCGCGCAAACAAAGCCCTACAAGCCGTACGCCCCTTTGTGGACTATATGAGCGAGGTGCTGACCACCAATGCAGATGGGGAGAGTTTGGTATAGAGATTTTATTTCTAAAATGGTAAAAGAATTTACCCAACCTTAGACAAAACACCCGGCATCAACAACTGCAACTGGTCTTGCAGTCTGGTGATCACCAAGCTCATCATCCGTTTGTTGAGTTGAGAGGAGTTTTGTGTGTAGATATTGTATTCCTCTACTGTAAACTGACCAATAATCATCCCTTTGAGTGCATTGCGAAACTTTTGATCTTTATGTACGGCATTTTCGATATAAGCCAATTGCTTATCAGTTGGAATGTCAAAAAACACGCCCTTGTGTTTGGTAGAATAATTGACAAAAGAGGCGAGGAGTAGGGGATTCTGCAATTTTAAAATCGGACGAAGCGTACTGTTTTGGAAACGTTCGTCATCAGACATGGTTTCAAAAGTTTGATGTTTTTTGATTTGGGGACGAATGCGAAGGATATCATTGTGGCGATCGTTCATCGTCTTGGCTTTGACATAAAATTACAAACGAAAGATGCATCTCAAACCAATCCAAAAAATGGTTCATCAACAAGATTATTAACAATCAATAGCCAATTGCTGGGAGCGCTGATATACTTAGTTCTGAAGCGAAAAGAAGTTTCATTGTTCAAATAGAATGCATATTGAGCTCCGATTAAGAGTGTTAGCTTGGAAGCTAATATATTAGATATACTGATTAACTCTTATGTAATAAGATAGCTGTATGATTATTTTTTAGCAAAAATCAAATTTGATATTTCAGTTATATATATTTTCATAATTAGAATTTATAATCATAATATATATTATGTTAAATTAAATTATTTGAAATTATCTTAATATCCCCTACATTTGTTATATACCAAAAAAACAAAACAGTAATTGTGTTAAATATCACAATATGAGAATTGGAGTCCCAAAAGAAATTAAAAACAACGAGTTCCGCATCGGGATTACGCCCAGTGCCGTTCAAAAGCTTATTTCCCATGGTCACGTGGTCTGCGTTGAAAACAATGCAGGTGTTGGTAGTGGATTTTCAAATACTGATTATATCAATGTTGGGGCAACC
>JAKMFI010000144.1 GCA_022425505.1 Flavobacteriaceae bacterium
GTTCGAACAATTGTCGGGTTAAAAAAGAGTTTTCCGCCTTGTGCATATACGCCAAACTCTCCCCAACGACACAAGATGTCCTCCTTGACCTGACCTGTCATTCCGGGCTGTTGTGCACCTCGACCAGCAGGGGTATGAGAGTATGGATCTGTTGGGAAAGCACCATATGCTTTTGGTGTTTTGTGAGCCCCGATTCCGTCAACAACTTCGTAATAATGTTTTTCGAGGGAGGCAATGACATCAGAATCAGACTGCTTGTGAATCGATTCCCAAAGAACCTCTTGCACAGCCAATGCCAACTTGGACACCATGTGCCAATAAATGGATCCTAGTCCTTCAAAGCCAAAAAACGTCCCTGATCGACCCGTAAAGGATTTGTGATCAAACAAGTCTTCAAACGCATGCAATAGATCCTCTTCTTCCGTTGCGACTAAATTGTCATAACGAACTGGCAATTCAGACAATGCGTGTTTTAAGCTGTCAGCATTTGTAAAATTGCCGTTGAAGTGATAGGCTCCAGCAGAATCCTTTTGAATAACTTGTTTGTTGTTGTCAGCAAGTAGCGTTTTCAATAGAGTTGAGCTTTCAACGGCTTCTGAAGGCACATTATTTTTCTGAAAAAAGCGAGGTAGGTCTTTGTTGGGATACAAAATATAACTGTTTTGATCCTCTCTGTAAAGCTTGCTTTTGCGCATTTGATTAAGCACTTCATCAACTTGTACTGGGCTTAAATAGCCCGAGCTTAAAACGGCAACTTGCCCTTCAAGCATTTCATCGAGATAGGAAATAGAAACACCGCCTTGATCTTCAAATGTGATGAGATTGTAGGCATGGTACAAACCATCTTCTCGTTTATTTGCATCAATAGAATGGTCGATAAAGGACAAGCTGACATGGATAAACGCTTTGAGGTCAGCTGTACTGATATCTGCTGTCTTTGAAGAAAACCCATTATTGTAAATCTGATTTCGGTAGCTACTCCCCGCTTGCCCTAGTGCATCAACAACTGACTGTCGATCTTGCTGACTTATTGGATTGGCAAGTAAACTTTCATGTTTATTGAGCTGAGTAAAAATTTCATTGAAAAAACGATATAACTCCTCTGAGATTGCAGAAGATGCAAAGTCAGTACTTTCGATCAAATTATCAAAAAACGAAAAGAAACGCCGCATATAGTATAGGGTGACCATAGAAGTTCCGTTTCCAACTAGCGCATTGTTGGCATCATTCCATTCGGGTCGCTGGGTGTTGAGCCAAATCCCTGCTTCAGGAACAAAATTTGACATTTTTGCAAGGATGGTTGCCAACAGTTTTTCAAGCATGTTGACGTGATATACTTCACCTGTTGGCGTTTTGAGCAAAGCACCATTAGCACCCAAATCCTCTTTTTGTTGATCGATTTGATGATGTAACTCCTCGTCAAAAAGGATTGTGTCCTTTGGGTTTTTGACGATGTCTTCATACGACTTTATGATGTAAGGTACATGCGCATAAACAAAATGGTTTTCAGCCAAGCTATCTGCCAACTTTCCTGGGAAGTGTTTTTCTATAAATTCTAAAAATTTCAACAGGTAGATGATTTGGTGATCTCCCCAATATCCGATATAAGACCATGGATCGTGTGGCTCGATAATTTCCCAATCAAACCCGTCTTTGGTAACCCGATATGGGTTGTACCCGTCAAAGGTTGACGCATTGAGAAATCGAAAAATCATCCCTTCAATAAAGGAAGGATAGGCATGTGCAAGCGCTTCCCAGTTTTGGAAAATATCGCGCCAGTTGCCTTGGTAATCTAAAATTTTTGATCCATCATTTTCGTTTTGGGTATTGATCGAAAACCAGTTCCAGGGACGACTCGGATCGCCATGACGGCGACTAAATTTGAGTGGCAAATATTCTGTTGCCATTCGTTTGATTGGAACAGAAGGAATTGAGCTGATGTTGGTTGTCAATTGCTCGAGTGAAAACAGCTCATCCCATTGATTGAGTTGATCTTCAAATTTTTCAAACTCCACTTTGTTCGCTTGTTGGAGGTAGGGAAGGAAGTCTGCCTTTTCAATTTGGTAATTGGCATCGAAAATTCCCCCACGCATGATGTTAAACATGGTGTTGGAGAAATGGCGCATGATGGTTCGCTTGTCATTGGTAAGCTGTATCCCGTCTGCTGATGCGCACAGTTGAATGAGTTTGTTGGTCCCTTTCTGGATATCTTTGTGAACTTGATCTATGATATCGCCCTTGTCCATGGCTTGTGCTAGAGATCGAATGCCAACCATCGACTGGTTTACATCAGCCACAATATGCCAATCTTTGGCTTGATTCCCTTCAAGAGTTAGGGTGTCAACCAAAAAATACGCTCCTTTTTCGCCTTTGTTTTCCCACTCTTCTGTGAGGCTTTGCCCCCGGCGAAATGCTTCGAGTTGAAAAGAGGACAATAAATACGTTGGGTTGCTCAAACCGGATGACCAAACTGTCGTTGCTTTAAGCGCTTCACTTGGCTCAGCACGGTCAACAATAATCGCGCTTAGGGTATAGATTCCCAAGGCATATTCTTTCTCCAACTCACTTTTTTTATAGGCATCAACGAGATTACTTTTGCTGTTTTGCAAATCGGCTTCAACCCCATAGGGAACCAGATTTTGGATTCCATCCAAGACATGAACAACCTTTTTGGTTTTGGTGAGATTGCTCAATGTTGCACGGCGGACAAACCCAAATCGATTGCTCGAACTCCATTGGTATTTGAATGAAAGTCCTAGGTCGTGGTTGAGTTGCTCAAAAATAACCGTGTTTCCATATTCACTTTTATACAAGTTTGTTTCGGTATTGTAGACCGAATCGGTGAGTACTGAAAAGGGCTCCCATAGAAAGGATTTTCCATCTTGGTCAACACGCAGAATCGTTTTACTTCCAGTGGTTTCTGAGGTTTCTAAAATTTTGTCTACAGTATAATACGGAAACAGCGCTTGATTACAATCTTTTCTACCCGCAGAAAGGCCGCCATTGCTTCCGATAAACATCCAGTGATTTGCGTCACTGACAATGCTCATAAAAAATGGTGGCATATTGTCAACGTTGCTTATCTTAAAAAACCAGTCTCCTTCTATTTTTATGAGTTTCCCTTCCGGTTCAAGTGGGT
>JAKMFI010000010.1 GCA_022425505.1 Flavobacteriaceae bacterium
CTGGTCGAGGTGCACAACAGCCCGGAATGACAGGTCAGGTCAAGGAGGACATCTTGTGTCGTTGGGGAGAGTTTGGCGTATATGCACAAGGCGGAAAACTCTTTTTTAACCCGACAATTGTTCGAACAGAGGAGTACCTAGAAGAGCAAAAGGAATTTGAATTCTACGACATAGGTAATAAAAAGAAAACGCTCACCATTCCAAAGCATGCGCTCTGTTTTACCTATTGCCAAGTTCCAATTGTATATCACAAGGAGTCGAATTCTCATGAGATTGAACTTGTTTTAAACAACGAAGAAAAAAAGAAGATTGATCAACATCACCTCGATGCGGATGATGCAGCCAATCTCTTTAGCCGAAATGGAAAAATCTCTCAAATCAATATTTATTTCTCATGAACCAATTTCAAATAATTCAACGAATCCTGTTGCTGATGACCGGTGTTTCTCTGCTTTGGACGAGCTGCTCGCCTTTGCCACAAGGTCCAACAGCAGCAGAAATCCTAGGAAACCCAAACTATCAAGCGATTTCCTATGGGGGTTATCGGGCGATATCTCGTTATACCGTACCGAGTGTTGATCAAATCAAGGATGATATGCGAATCTTATCTGCGATAGATGTCAAAATACTGCGTACCTATAATACAGAGATAGCAGAATTGCCAAATCTACTGCAAGCGATTACAGAGCTGAAACAAGAGGACTTATCATTTGAGATGTATGTAATGGTTGGTGCTTGGATCAACTGTAAAGATGCTTGGACAGACCACCCAGACCACACCCAAGAGGATGAAGCATACAATGAAGCTGAAGTACTACGTGCGGTTCAATATGCCAAACAATATCCGGATATTATTAAAATGATTGCGGTTGGAAACGAAGCCATGGTTCATTGGGCGACAAGCTATTTTGTACCACCCTCGGTGATTTTAAAGTGGGTCAATTATCTACAAGATCTCAAAAACGAAGGAGATCTTCCCAGCGACTTGTGGATTACAAGCTCCGACGATTTTGCTGCATGGGGAGGTGCTTCAGACAATTATCACACAGAGGATTTGAATCGTTTAATCGCCGCAGTTGATTTTATTTCGATGCATACGTATGCCTTTCACAATTCTCATTATAGCCCCGATTATTGGTACAGCCGAAATCCGAGTTTGAGTAAAATCGAGCAAATTGATGCATCGATGCAACGCGCAGGGGAGTTTGCAGCTGGCCAATACAACGATGTAAAGCAGTATATATTGAGTTTGGGAATCGACAAACCAATTCATATTGGAGAGACTGGTTGGGCAACTGCCTCAAACGGGTTTTATGGAGCAGAGGGTTCACAAGCAGCCGACGAGTATAAAGCAAAAATGTATTATGATTATCTGCGAAAGTGGTCGAATGAAAACGGCGTAAGCTGCTTTTATTTCGAAGCTTTCGATGAGCCATGGAAAGATGCCGAAAACTTGATGGGATCTGAAAATCATTTTGGGTTGTTTACAGTTGACGGAAAAGCAAAGTATGCCTTGTGGAGTTCAGTTGATAAAGGAATTTTTTCTGGAATGACACGAAATGGAAACACGATTGAAAAAACCTTCAAAGGGAATGAGAACAAGCTGTTAGCTTCGGTCTTACCCCCAATAGCTCCTCAAAAGGATACAAACAAATAGATTATGTATTATAAAACTCTTTTTTTAACGATTCTTTTTACAGCGATATCTTGTGATTCAATAAACCCGGAAGTGCAAGTTTATGAAACCTCTGAAAGCGGCAATCAATTAAGCTTACAAACATCATTCGAACATGATTCAGAGGCATCAACAATCGAGATTAATTCAAAAAAAGAACTTCAAACCATTACTGGCTTTGGCGGAGCCTTTACTGAATCTTCAGCTTATTTGCTGAACAAGATGAGTGAAGAAAAACGCAATGAAATTTTAGCAGCTTATTTTGCGAAAGATGGTGCGCGTTATTCCCTTACGCGTACCCACATGAACTCATGTGACTTTTCATTAAACAATTACTCCTACACGCCTGTGGCAGGAGATAAAAATTTGGATCACTTTTCGATAGATGAGGATAAAGACGATATTATTCCCATGATAAAGGATGCGATGGCGATTTCAGAGGATGGGTTTAAACTTTTTTCTTCGCCTTGGACTGCATCTCCATGGATGAAAGACAACAACAGTTGGGTTGGTGGAAAACTACTGCCAGAGTATTACGACACTTGGGCTTTGTTCTTTTCAAAATATGTTGATGCCTACAAGGCAGAAGGAATTGACATTTGGGGATTTACTGTTGAAAATGAGCCGCATGGAAATGGTGAGAATTGGGAAAGCATGCATTATTCACCAGAAGAAATGACGCACTTCGTTCAAAACTTTTTGGGTCCAAAGCTCGAAGCTGATGGCAAAGGCCACCTTAAAATTTTAGGTTATGACCAAAACCGTGAAGGAATACGTGAGTGGGTAGATGTCATGTACAAAGACGAAGCTTCAAGTAAGTATTACGACGGAACAGCAATTCATTGGTACGAAAGCACTTATGACTATTTCCCAGAGGAATTGCAGTACGCACACAAAAAGGCCCCAGAAAAATATCTCATTCAAACAGAAGCTTGTGTAGATGCCGAAGTGCCTGTTTGGAAAGACGATAAATGGTATTGGAAAAAAGAATCCACGGATTGGGGATATGACTGGAGAGAAGAAGAGAAAAAATATTTACATCCCAAATACGCTCCTGTCAATAGATATGCTCGTGACATTATCGGATGCCTAAATAATTGGGTCGATGGTTGGGTAGATTGGAATATGGTTTTGGATACCAAAGGAGGACCGAATTGGGCAAATAACTGGTGTATTGCCCCTGTAATTGTAGACCCAGAAAAGGATGAGGTCTACTACACACCGCTATACTATATCATGGCTCATTTTAGTAAGTTTATTCGACCAGAAGCAAAAGTAATTGATGCCAAAAAATCAGATGAGGAACTTATGGTAGCTGCTGCCAAAAATCCAGATGGAAGCATAGCAGTTGTTGTATTTAATGAAGGAACCACGCAAAAAAATTTCAAATTAATTCATGATGATTTAACCAAAAATATAAGCATCAGCCCGCAAGCAATACAGACCATAATGATCCACAACCACTAAAACGAGTATCATGGACAATCCATCCTTAAAAAATAGAGTCCCATTAGGTCAAAAAATTGCTTTTGGCATCGGCATGTTTGCCAATCAAATGTTTCCTGCCATTCTTGGGATATTTATGGTTGTCTTAGTTCAAGATTTGGGTTTTCCGGCCTGGATGTGGTCTCTTATATATTTTTTCCCCAGAATATTCGACGCTATTACCGACCCTATAATGGGTTTTATTTCTGATAATACAAAATCGAAATGGGGACGCCGTAACCAGTATGTTTTGGTAGGCGGTATTATTATGGGAGTTGCCTACATTTTTATGTGGCAGCTATTTAAGGAGAATACATTACAATTTAATTTTTGGTATTTCTTTATATGGTCCATTATTTTTTATTTAGGGCTTACTTTTTTCAGTGTACCCTATGTAGCTATGGGGTATGAAATGAGTGATGATTTTCACGAACGTACAAACATCATGGCTATCGCGCAATGGATTGGGCAATGGGCATGGGTGATTGCCCCGTGGTTTTGGGTCATTATGTATGACCCCGAGTGGTTTCCTTCAGCAGATGTAGCAGCAAGAGAACTTGCAATATGGGTAGCTATCCCTTGTGTAATTTGCGCGATTGTTCCAGCAATATTCATAAAGAGCAAATCTACCCTTAATGAAGATTACGAGCCCTTGAGCATTGCTAATATTGGCGCTAGTCTTGGAACAATTTATGACAGCTTTATCGAAGCATTTAAAATTAAAGAGTTTAGAAAATTATGTGGCGCTACATTTTTTATATACAATGCCTTTATGGCGGTATCATCTCTAACATTCTTTGTCATTGTATATAAACTTTTTAACGGCGATGCCGAAGCTACTGGAATTTGGGTATCACTGTTTGGATGCCTTGGTGCTTTGGGAACTACTTTTATCGTAATCCCTATTGTAGCGTGGTTATCCAAAAAAATAGGGAAGAAAAAAGCATTTATGCTATCGCAAAGTATATCTATTCTTGGTTATATTATGCTATACCTTTTATTTATTCCTGGAAAGCCTTGGATGTACATTATCGCTCTTCCATTTTTTTCATTTGGTATTGGAAGTTTATTTACCATTATGATGTCTATGACTGCAGATGTAATAGATGTTGATGAGCTAAACTCAGGTAAAAGAAGAGAAGGAGTTTTTGGAGCGATTTATTGGTGGATGGTTAAAGTAGGCTTTGCCATTGCAGGGGCTCTGAGCGGCGTGATGATTGCTGCGGTGGGTTTTAATCCAGACTTAACCACAGTAGAGCAACAATCGGCAGTAGATGGACTGCATGCTTTCTTTTGTTTTTTCCCAACACTTGGAACATTGGCTGCGATGTGGATTATGCGCAACTATAGTATAGATGAGACTCGCGCCAATGAAATAAGAGCACTGTTGAAATCTCGGAAAG
>JAKMFI010000022.1 GCA_022425505.1 Flavobacteriaceae bacterium
TTCGCTAGTTTACTTTAGGTTTTATTGAACCGTATGGCAGCCCTTTTGCTGAGATAAAAAGCAACTGGGAGGATTACCAATGTCAAGAATGTTGCGAAAGTCAACCCGAATATGACGGTCCATGCAAGAGGACCCCAAAAAATCACATTATCCCCTCCAATATATACCTGCGGATCACCCGTTGCGAATAGCGAAAAGAAGTTGATGTTGAGTCCGATCGCCAATGGAATTAATCCGAGTACCGTTGTGATGGCAGTCAGCAAGACGGGACGCAAACGCGCCTTTCCCCCATTGACAATCACATCAAAAATTTCAGATCGCTCCAAATGATAATCATATTCGAGCCCTAGCTTGTCACGTCTTCGGTCGAGTAACAATTGAGTGTAGTCCAAAAGCACCACACTGTTGTTGACGACAATTCCCGCCAAGGAGATAATCCCCATCATGGTCATGATGATGACAAAAGTCATATTAAAAACAACCAAACCGAGAAAGACCCCTGTAAAACTCATAAATATGGAAAACAAGATGATAAAGGGTTTACTCACCGAGTTGAATTGCATGACGAGTAAGACCAAAATCAAAAACAAAGCATAGAGCAAAGCACTAGATAAAAAGGCCATATTTTCTTCTTGTTCTTCGATTTCCCCAGTAAATCTATAACGCAAGTCAGCAGGTAACTGAAAGGCCTCGATTTGAGTTTTGATTTGATTGACGATTTCTGCAGCGTTGTAGCCCGGGAGGATGGCCGAGTAAACAGTCACAACTCGTTCAAGATTGCGGTGTTTGATTGCACTGTATCCAGAAGTGTTTTTACGACTTGTGACTGCAGCAACAGGAATCGATTTGATCTGTCCCGATGCCATGTCCCGAAAGGTGATATACTGATTAAAAAGAGCGGATTGGCTGTATCGGTCTTCTTCTTGGAAACGCACATTGATATTGTAGTCCTCCCCATCTTTTTTATACACACCTGCTTTTTCCCCAAATAACGACTGGCGAAGTTGAAACCCAACTTGTCCGGCACTGACGCCCAATTCTCCAGCTTTTTGACGATCAACAGCGATTTGCATACCGGGCTTGTTGCGATTGACATCGACTTTGAGTTCCTCAATCCCGGGGATGTTCATATCGATAATAAAGTTCCTCATCCGTTCACCAACTTCAATCAATTGCCCATAATCATCTCCTACAATCTCGATATTTATCGGATAACCAAGCGGCGGACCAGCTTGGTCTTTTTCGACCGAAATGGAAACTCCTGCAAAGATTCCCGCTAGGGCCTGTTGGACTTCCCTTCGCAGATCTTCACTCGACAGGCCACGACGGAATTTAAATTCCCGCATGGTTGCCGTGATTTTCCCACGATGTGGCATTTCGGCTTCTGAGCCACCTTCAGTCTGCGGATTTCCAGCTCCCGCACCGACTTGAGAGACCAAAGATTCAACCATAAAATTATACCCATCGTCCATATACTTTGGGTGGTTGACGGTTTTGATGACCACCTCTTCAATCGACTTGGTCATTTGATCCGTTTTGGTGATATCTGTGCCTTGTGGGTATTCGATATAAACAATAATTTGGGTTGGCTGATTGTCTGGAAAAAATTCGACTTTTGGTTGTGATATGCCCACAAGCACAAAAGATAAGATTAGCATAAAAACCGTTCCAAAAACAAATGCATAGGCACGACGGCCACGCATAGCATAGCGCAACAAGCGTTCGTAACGAATTTCCAACCATACCAAAAAACGAGTTCTAAAGCGATTTGCCAAGTCTTTGATTCCATATTTATAAGCCCAGAACAAAAGAGTGATAAACAGAAGCAAAGAGCCAAGACCGCGAATTGCACCGCCAACAAAGAGAATCAGTAAGCCGAGTCCTCCGAGAATAAGTGTCAATCGAATCAGTTTTCGACGCGATAGATTTTTTTCCTCAACGTCCATAAACTGCGACACCAATACTGAATTAAAAAAGATTGCGACAATCAAAGAGGAGCCCAAAACGACAGACAGCGTAATGGGGAAGTAAATCATAAATTGTCCCATGATGCCCGGCCAAAAGCCCAAAGGCACAAAAGCAGCAACAGTGGTTGCCGTTGAAATGATAATGGGAAAGGCAATTTCACTTACCCCTTTTTTGGCAGCTTCCAAACGAGACATGCCTTCTTTTTCAATGAGTCGATACACATTCTCAACAACCACAATTCCATTATCGACCAACATTCCCAATCCCATAACCAAGGCAAAGAGGACCATGGTATTCATGGTATAGCCCAGGGATTGAAGGACAAAAAAGGAGATAAACATCGACATCGGAATGGCAAAGCCAACAAATAAGGCATTGCGGAATCCGAGGAAAAAGGTGAGAACCGTGACCACCAAAAGAACACCAAATAAAATGTTGTTGATCAGGTCATTAACTTGATTAATGGTAATGGCAGAGGTATCATTGGAAATGGTTACGACAATGTCTTGCGGAATGATGGTCGAGCGGGCTTCATCTACAATTTCTCGTATGGCTTCAGCAGCTTGAATCAGGTTTTTTCCACCTCGTTTTTTGACGTCCAGCATCACAACCGATTGACCAAAGTCACGGGCATAGGTTGTGGCGTCCATATCTTTAAATCGAATGGTAGAAATGTCTTTGAGGTAAATCGCTCCCCCCTCGTTTTTAACCACAAACTCACCCAAGTCTGCGGGGTCTTGGATTTCTCCAATCACACGGATATTGCGACGTTGTCCGTTGGCGATTATACTACCTGCGGATACGGTCGAATTTTCGTTTCGAATCGCTTGGATGACATCTCCAAAGCTCACTTTTGACGCCATCATTTTGTGAATATCAACGGCCACTTCGACCTCTCTTTCTTGGGTGCCGCGGATATCGACCTCTTTGATTTGATCGAGACGCTCGATGCGCTCTTCTAATAATTCTGCATAATCGTTTAGCGCATCTAGGGTATAATCGCCTTCTAGGGTGACATTTACAATTGGAAATTCTTCAACAAAATTGAGATCAAATACGTTGGGTTCAAGTTTGGCATTGTTAAAGGTCGGCCAATCTTCACCAGAAACCACGGCATCGACTTCGTCTTTGACCTTTTGTTTGGCGAGATCAACATTGATGTCCTCGTCAAACTCCAATACAACCATCGAATAATCGTCTTGTGAAGTGGAGGTGATTTCGACCAAATTACTCACTCCCTTTACCGCCTCTTCCAAGGGGTCGGTTACAAAACGCTCGATGTCTTCTGCGGTATTGCCCGGGTAAGGGGTACTGATGTAGATATTGGTTTCGGTAATCTCAGGAAAGTTTTCACGCGGCATGGTCAAATAGGCAGACAGCCCTAAAAACAACAACACTGCCATAAAGACATACATGGTGTTGCTATTGCGAATTGCCCATGAAGAAAACAGAAATTCTTTTTCGGAGGAATTGGAGGTCTTTGCCATTGTTATTCGATAATTTGTACGGGTTGATTTTCTTTCACAAGTCGGGCACCTTCACTGATGATCGTTGCTCCATCTTCTAGCCCTTCAATGACTTCTACCATTCCGTTCTCAACAAAGCCCCTTTGGATAAATACCTTTTGGGCTTGATTGTCCTTATCGATTACAAAAACAAATTCCTTCCCAGAAGCATTTTCAGAAATGACACTCCCCGGAATCAACAGAGCTTGGGGGTTGATATAGTCAAAAATATGGAGTGTGCTAAGTAGGTTGGGATTGACCGGTATGCTTGGGTCAACATCAACGGTTACGCGAAAGGTTCGATTTTCAGTACTGACATGGGTCGCTCGATGAGAAATACGCGCATCAAATGAGGTGTTTAGTACAGGGATGTCAACACGTACAGGGGTGCCTTTTGACACCGTTGGCAAATAGCGTTCTGGCACATCTGCCTCAACATACATTTTTTGTGTGCTGACGAGCCGAAGAAGCGGCATGACACCTGGGCTGACCACCTGACCAACTTCCACCATGATATCATCGATTTGTCCAGCAAATGGAGCACGAACCACTGCTTTTTCCAGTTGTTTATTGAGTTGAGCCAATTGACTGTGTTGACTCTCATAATTGGTTTTGGCCTGTAAGTATTCGATTTCAGATCCAATTTCCTCGTTCCACAGTCGTTCTTGACGCTCAAAGACGGTTTTTGCCAAAGCAGTTTGCGCCTCTTGCAAACTTATGGTTTGCTTCAATCCGCCATCATCGATGCGCAGCAATACTTGTCCTTTGTTTACACGCTGCCCTTCTCGAACAGAAATCGAGGAAACGGCTCCCATGATTTCGGGTTGTAACAGCATATTTTGATCTGTTTTCACGATCGATTGGAGTGAAATGCGGTGTTTGAATTCGCTCGGGCTAACGGTTAACACAGACACCAGTGCCCGCTTTTTGGTGGTGTCCAAGCGGTTGAGTGCGCCTGTTACCAAGCCGAGTTCATTTCGCAGTTCTTCAATCTGACCCACGAGTCCAGATCGCTTTTGTTCGAGACCTTCAACATTTTCATTGCTGATCAGATATTGGGTTGTTGGTTTTTCTTCACTACTGCAGGAGATCAGAGCAAAACATGAGATAATAAGAATTAGGTGTTTCATTTTTTTGAGATTTCAGTTGATGGATGATATAATATGTCGAGTTCAGTTTTTGAGTTGATGATGTCTCGCATGGCATTGAGATGTTGATTTTGAAGGTCGTAAAGCTGGAGCTGCGCTTGTCGAAGCTCGAAGCTACCAGTTACCCCTTCGGTGTATTTAATTTCGTTTTTTCGCTCAATCCGATAGGCGATTTCCAAACTTTCTTGACTTCTTAGAAACTCTTCCAGCGCCAAGGTAAATTGATTGTGTGCGCTTGCTTTTTGTAAAAGAAGCTTCTCTTCAACTTCTTCCAGTTGGGTTTT
This sequence comes from Flavobacteriaceae bacterium, assembly GCA_022425505.1. Classification (GTDB taxonomy): domain Bacteria; phylum Bacteroidota; class Bacteroidia; order Flavobacteriales; family Flavobacteriaceae; genus UBA724. The sequence goes on from JAKMFI010000022.1 coordinate 4,906, forward strand.
GGCTTTGGCGACATTTAGCTTGGCTTGATCGGTACGCGATTGACCTGCGCCAGAAGTGAAAATAGGCAGGCGGAGACTCAAACCAATGGCAGAGCGACCATACCACTGTTGCGACTTTTCTGTAAAGGTAAAGTCGTCGTTGTAGGCGTCATACCCACTAGTGATAAATGCTGAAATGGATGGGAGTGCTCGAAAACGCTCGAGTTTGAGCAATAATTCAGAAGAACGCAAGTTGTTTTGTGCAATTTGGTAATCGATATTTTTGGCGATATCCCAGTCTACCAATTCGTTACTCGTTTCACTTTGTACACAAAGCCCCATCAGCGTATCGGCCAATACGATTTTGTCCGTCAAGTCTCTTCCCAAAGTCATGTTGAGCATTTGATGTGTAATGGGAATCATTCTGCTGATGTAGTCCAGCGCACTTTGGATAGAAGAACTTGTGATTTCTAACTGTTCTACCTGCTCGACTTCAACCAAGCCCTGTAGATGGACTTTGCGAATATCGGTTAGGGTTCCTTCGAGGTTTTTCAGGTTTTTTTCTAAAATTCGTTTACGCTCTTCTGCAAGTAGAACATTGACATATGCATCGGTGACCAGACGTTTGACTTCCAATTCACTTTTGACTTTATTTTGTTTAGAGATTTTTAAAAACACAGTAGAAGCTTGTAGGCCAACTAGGTAGGAACCGTCAAAAATCAATTGATCTAATCGGGCAGCAGCGTCAATACTTTGTTTGGTACCAAATTGAACGGGGAAATACTCCCCAGGAGATCCGCCAAAATAAGCTCCCGGAACGATAGAAGTTCGTTGTTCGAGGTCTTTATTGTAAGCAGCAGAAGCACTGATTTGAGGTAAACCAGTTGCAATCGTTTCCCACTGGCGTTCTCGCGCAATTTGAATATCATAATTGGCATTGACCACGGCTCGATTGTTTTGTAAACCCTCCGATACGGCGTCGGTTAAACTAAGAGCCTGTTGGCTCCACCCTAAGGGGGTGAGCAGAAGCGAAATAACAAGGATGAATAAGCGATTCATGATTTAGTTTTAATATATGAGGACAAAAGTTTCATACCATCTTCTGTAACGATGGCACGTAAGTGATAATCTAAATAGTTTTCCATAAGCTGTTCGGGACTGTATTTTTCGGTTGGGAACATATCGACATTTTTGATGCCCACCATCCCATTGAAATACATCCGAGAAATAAAGTCGATATCGATTGAGGGCCGAAAAAGTTTCATTTCAAGGCCCTTGGTCAAGCTCTTTTTGACCGATTTTGTCATAAAATCGAATTGCTTTTTTTGAAGTTCGTTGTGAATGTTTGGATAGTATTTTCTAAGTTGATGCTGAGGCGATGTTTTTTCGCCTTTTAATTGGTGCATGATAAACATTTTGACTTCGTAGAGCTCTGAAATCGGATTGTTGGCTTTTTCACGAATTTGCGTAAGGTTGGTCGTGATATAGCTGTACATTGAGAACACAACGGATTGAACCAATGCTTCTTTATTTACGAAAAACGTATAAATCGTTTTTTTGGAAATCTTCATTTCCTCTGCAATGTCGTCCATGGTCACACTCTTAAAACCAAGCGTGAGAAACAACTCTGTAGAAGTAACAACGATAGATTTTTCTAAGTCAATCGATTTCATAGCGGTGCAAATATAGAACGGGAAACGCAAAAAACAAAAAAAGTTTCCTGAGTTTACAATTTTTTTACTTTAGTCTAATTCTGAGGAGTCGTACCTTTGTTCAAATTTGATGTATATGCGTTCGGTACAAGCGTATCAAGAATTATTTTCCACCCACCTGTCTTCTTTGAGGTTTGAAAAGGAACCTACGGGGCTTTATGAGCCTATTTCGTATATCATGCAACTTGGAGGGAAAAGAATGCGACCTGTACTTGCACTCATGGCGTGTGAGGCGGCGGGAAAGGATCCCATTTCAGCCCTTGGAGCAGCAACAGCTGTGGAGCTATTTCACAATTTTACCCTGCTTCATGACGATATCATGGACGAGGCAACGTTGCGCCGCGGACAGCAAACGGTTCATCAAAAATGGGACGTTAATACTGGTATTCTATCAGGAGATGCTCTTTTGGTGACGGCCTACCAACAACTCAATTCGTATGATGGCGCCTTGTTTTCGGTGCTGACCAAGCTATTAAGTGAGACAGCGCTATTGGTTTGCGAAGGACAACAATATGATGTTGATTTCGAAACCAGAGACAATGTCAGTATGGATGAGTACATTCATATGATTCGCCTAAAAACGGCTGTATTGCTTGGTTGTGCCCTTCGTATGGGGGCCTTAGTCGGACAGGCATCAGCAGAAATAGCGGATAGTTTGTACGATTTTGGGGTTAACCTCGGCATTGCTTTTCAACTGCAAGACGACTTATTGGATGCTTTTGGAGACCCAAAAACTTTTGGTAAAAAAGTTGGGGGAGATATTATAGAAAATAAAAAAACGATTCTTTATCATCTGACGCGCGCTCATGCCACTGCCAAAGACCTCACAGACTTTGAAAAACTGATGTCTTCGACCTCGCAGGATGAAGACCAAAAAATAAAAGATGTTAAAGTCATCTATGAATCAACAGATGCCCGACGCCGCACAACAGAACAGGTGATGACCTATACCAAAAACGCATTGGATGCCTTGAACCAGTCGTCTCTAGCGGATAATGAGCTTGCTTATTTTACTGCGTTTGCAGAAGAATTAATGGTGCGCACCAAATAGGCGTCTAAAAAATTGCTTGACAAATAGAAGTGTAGGGAACGAACGCATAATCATGAGCTCTTGCAAAAAATGACTTTGTTCGTCCAAGAATCGAAAAATTCGTTTTGGACTATTGTTGCGAAACATGCCTGAAAACAAGCTTGCCCCCCTGTGATTGTACTTGGCTAGAATGTCTAAAAAGAGGAGGTCATACCACCAAAATCGATTTTTTTTCGCAAAACGGTTCAGGGGCTTTTTGGCAGCGATGTGATTCACCAAAGCAGCTGTTTTTCGATTGATATTTTTAAAAGTAAAGCCCGTACTCGCTTTGGTCCAACCTCCTGCCGAACCGATATAATGAACATTTTTAGAATTGTTTTCCCAAAAGGGGTAGGAACACATCGGAATACTGCCTTGCTCGACTTCGATAAGCTGATAATCTGTAATGTTTTTGTCTTGAAGATAGTCTCGAATCGCATCTTCATATTCTGATTTGTCGAGCAACTCTTTTGAAAACAGGGTGTATTCAATCAAAGCTTCGGTTTGTGTATAGGGAAGTACATACATAAAGCGAGTTTCTTGATGTTGAGCAACAGTAAAGTCCATAAAAACAGCAGTCTCAGTATCGAATAGCGGACGAGGCGTTTTGATGTACCACCCTAAAAAATGTTGCTGGAGTACAGGGTATCGGCTTTGTTTGTTCAGGACCTTCCAATCAAAAACACTATTGAAAAGAGTTGAGCACCGATAGGTTTGCTTGTCAGTATTCACAATCACATGTGTGCCCTCATCGACAAAGCCAGTGCACTTTGCATACACGATTTGAATCGATTTATTTTTTGCCAAGGATTGATGAAGACGATCATAATACGCTTTACCCCGAAGCATTTTGTAAGAAGCACTTCCTAAGTCTATGATCTTGTCAACATTCTTACTTTTGAATTGTACTTTTTTCCACTGGTTTTGGAGGATATCATCCCACTCTCCATCACCGGTTTCCCAATAACACCATGTACGGTCGTTTCCTTTTTGCTTGTTGCTTTCGATGATAAGTATGGAGGCATTTTCAAAAGCAGTATGATTGCTCAAACGATAGGCCAACTGAAGTCCTGAAGCGCCACCACCCAATATGATAAAATCTAGTTGTTGCAATCCTTGTTCTCTGATTAACAAATATACAAAATATAAAAACCCATAGCATTTAGTCTAATCTAAAAATATTTTTTAGACCAATCTAAATTTTATATATTTGCTGAGAAATGCAAACCTTATCAACAGAAAACTACCTCAAAGCGATCTACCACGCTTCTCAATCTGCTAGTGGGACTGTGGCTACCACAAGTATTGCCAACAAAATAGGTGCTAAGCCTTCCTCGGTCACGGACATGTTTAAAAAACTTTCGGATCAAAAGTTGGTAAAGTATGAAAAGTATCAAGGTGTTTCTTTGACCAATGAAGGAGTTAAAACGGCATTGCGAATTGTGCGCAAACATCGTTTGTGGGAATCTTTTTTGGTGTCACATCTAAATTTTAACTGGGATGAGGTGCATCAGGTTGCCGAACAGCTTGAGCACATTCAGTCTGAGAAACTGACCAATGAGCTTGAACGATTTCTGGACTATCCCACCCATGATCCGCATGGCGATCCTATACCAAATAGGGCGTTGTTTATGAAATCCTACAATAAAATTTTACTCACCGAACTTCCGCTAAACAAAGAGGGAGTTTGCGTAGGGGTGAAGGACAACTCGTCTGATTTTTTACGCTATCTCGATAGAAGACAGATTGGAATTGGAACCCCTATACTGGTATTGCATCGCGAAGATTTTGACCAATCCCTACACATTCAAGCAGGGAACTCAACTCTGATGATTACCCAAAAAACAGCTGAAAATATTTATATAAAACCATAATTGTATGTTACAAGAAATTTTTTCTTTTTTTGAGCAAACGCCCCCCGTATTAGGGGCTTTATACTCCACATTATTCACTTGGGGGATGACCGCACTCGGTGCGTCTTTTGTGTTTTTCTTTAAGACGATGAACCGTGCCTTTTTGGATGGGATGCTGGGCTTTACTGGTGGAGTCATGGTAGCGGCGAGCTTTTGGAGCTTGTTAGCGCCCGGAATTGAAATGAGTCCAGGAGAGGGATTTGTCAAAGTGATTCCAGCAGCTGTTGGGTTTGGACTTGGCGCCCTATTTATTTTTGGACTGGACAAGGTTCTTCCGCACCTTCACATCAATTTTCAAAAGCCAGAGGGCGTGAAAACCCCTTGGCATCGATCAACTCTGCTTGTCCTTGCCATAACCCTCCATAATATTCCTGAGGGATTGGCAGTAGGCGTACTGTTTGGCGGGGTTGCCGCAGGACTGCCAGAAGCGTCGATTGCAGGTGCCGTCGTCCTTGCGATAGGAATTGGGATTCAAAACTTCCCAGAAGGGGTTGCCGTTTCGATGCCCATGCGCCGACAGGGACTGAGTCGTTGGAAAAGCTTTATGTATGGGCAGTCATCAGCTATCGTGGAACCAATTGCTGCTGTGATCGGAGCATTGGCAGTTACCTTTTTTACGCCAATCCTACCCTATGCGTTGGCTTTCGCTGCAGGAGCCATGATCTTTGTAGTTGTTGAAGAAGTGATTCCCGAAACGCAACAAGATAAATACACAGACATCGCCACACTTGGATTTATCGGTGGGTTTATTGTGATGATGACCTTGGATGTGGCCTTGGGCTAGTGGCATCCACAATCTTGACCACCACATGAAGTCGTTTTCTTTTTGGGTAGAAAAAAACGTTTGACCAAAAATCCGATGGAGAGTCCAACAGCGATAATGGTAAGGATGGTGTTCATTTGGTAAAGGTATTAAAGAACTCGAAAGGTAGCAAAAGCCGCTAAATAGGCAACAAGAGTCATTACAACGAGTTGGATTGCTGGCCACTTCCAACTATTTGTTTCTTTCCGCACGATTGCCAAGGTACTCATACATTGCATGGCAAAGGCATAGAAAATCATTAGAGACATTCCTGAAGCGAGCGTAAAAACTGGCTTACCATCTGCGTGAACTTCGTCAGCCATGCGGTTTTTGATGGTATCTTCTTCATCAGCCCCTACATTATAAATGGTTGCAAGGGTTCCGACAAACACCTCACGCGCGGCAAAAGAACTCACGATGGCAATTCCGATTTTCCAATCATAACCCAGAGGAGCAATGGCAGGTTCAATAAATTTCCCAACGTACCCAAGATAGGATTGTTCGAGCTTATAAGCACTGATTTTTTGTTCCAGCTCTGTTTGGGTCAATCCTTGTTCTTGCCCAACAATCGCCTCAGCATCACCAAAACTACTGCTTGGACCATTGGAGGCAAGTACCCATAACAACACAGAAATCGCAAGAATAATTTTTCCAGCTTCTAAAACAAAAGACTTGGTTTTGTTGTAGACCGTAATCCCAACATTTCGAAGAATGGGAATCCGGTAGTTTGGCATTTCAATCACAAAAGCGGTTTTATTAGGAAGTTTTAAAACCAATTGCAAGACATAAGCAGCAGCCAACGCCATCCCAAAGCCCAGTAAATACAATCCCATCAGGACAAGACCTTGTAAATTGGCACCCAAAACTCTTGTTTCTGGAATGACAAGTGCAATTAAAATCAGATAAACAGGGAGTCGTGCTGAACAGGTTGTAAACGGAGTGACCAAGATGGTAATCAGGCGTTCTTTCCAATTTTCGATATTTCGGGTCGCCATAATTGCTGGAATCGCACAGGCAGTACCAGAAATCAAAGGCACAACACTCTTTCCACTGAGTCCAAATTTCCGAAGCACGCGATCCATCAAGAAAACCACTCGACTCATATACCCCGTCTCTTCTAATATGGATATAAAAACAAACAAAATGGCGATTTGTGGAATAAAAATGACCACGCCACCTAAACCGGGAATGATTCCCTCTGCAATGAGTTTGGGAACAAACCAGGAAGGCAGGTTGGTCTTTGCCCATTCGCTCATCGACACAAAGGCACTATCGATAACATCCATCGGGTAGCCGCTCCAATCATAAATCGCTTGAAAGATGGTCAACAGAATCACAAAGAAAATAACGTAGCCCCAAAATCGATGGGTAAGAATGCGATCTAAGCGACTTTGAAAATCAGTTGCTTGCTCACGATTGATTTGTAAGCTTTTTTTAAGGACTTCATTGATAAACTGATAGCGTTTGATGGTTTCTCGCTGCTGTAAACGCTTTAAAAAGGAAGTTGAACGGGTATGATCTCCATTTGTGGATTGGATGGTATTGCGATCGATATTGGCAAAGTTGACATCTTGGGTAATGACCAGCCAGAGTTTGTAAATCGACTGATTGGGAAAGGTCTTTTGAAGCGAAGCAAAATAGTCAACGTCGATGTCTCGAAAATCGAGACAGGAAGAATTTTCTAATTGGCTGTAGTTCGCAATCTGTGTTTTTAGCTTATCGACACCTTCCTTTTTGAGGGTGCTGGTCAATACAATTTTGGTATTGAGTTCCTGTTCCATCATCTCAACATCTAGCGAAATTCCCTTTCTCCGCATACGATCCGACATGTTTACAACCAGTATGGAAGGAATCCCCAAGTCTTTGATTTGGGTAAATAGCAATAGGTTTCTTTTGATGTTTTCGATATCAGCAACAATGACCGCCACATCGGGGAAGTCTTCATGCTTTCTGTTCATCAATAGCTCAATGACGACATTTTCGTCTAGCGAAGATGCGTTTAAGCTATAGGTGCCGGGGAGATCAAAAATGGTTGCACTCAATTCTTTGGTCAAGCGACAAAACCCTTCTTTTTTTTCAACGGTAATTCCGGGGTAGTTCCCCGTTTTTTGTTGTAGGCCCGTGAGCAAGTTGAACACAGACGACTTTCCTGTATTTGGATTGCCAATCAGCGCAACTTTGATGCGCCTGCTCATTCGGAAGTTCTTTTTACTTGAATATGCTCTGCGGTTTCTTTGCGAATGGCAACCTGCGCACCATTGACATTTAGGAATAACGGATCTTTGAAGGGAGCGAGTTGAAGAAGTTCAATTTGATTGCCAGGGAGACAACCCATCTCGATGAGCTTAAGAGGAACCAAATCGGTATTGAGGTCTTCAATAATCGCTTTTTCCCCCTTGTTGAGTTGGGCTAATGTCATGGCAACACTTATTTAGATTAAATTTAAGTAAGCAAAACTACGCATATTATCGGGACGAGCAAATTTATTTTTCTTGGCGTAGGATATCGATGTCTGCTCGAATTTGGTCCATGTCTTCGCGTTGGGTACCGTCATAATATCCGCGAATTCGTCTTTGCTTGTCGATTAACACAAAATTTTCGGTGTGAATCATATCGTGTTCGTCGCCATTTCCATCTTCTTGAACAACCAAATAGGATCGCCTTGCCAGGTTGTAAATCTCTATTTTATCGCCAGTGAGCAAATTCCATTGGCTGTCGTTTACCCCTTTTTGTTGTGCATAGGCCTTGAGGACTTCGGGTGTGTCGATGTCAGGGGTTACGCTAAAGGAAAGGAGTTTGATTTCTGGAAGATCGTTTAGCAAAGATTGTAGATACACCATGTTTTCGGTCATTATCGGGCAAATGCTCGGACAGGTGGTAAAGAAAAAATCAGCCACATAGATATGGTCATCATAATCGAGATGAGTGATGTTTTCCTTGTTTTGGTTGGTCAGCGAAAAGTCATCTATACGGTGGTATTTTTCGACATACTGAATCGATTCATCTACCAAAACAGGATCGACCATTGCGGGTTGGTATATGGGGAGCACAGGGGTTGGCTGAAGTGCTCGAAAAAACAGCAAAACGATAGCTGTCGACAAAATGCCCAGCACCCAGAAAAATCGTTTATATCTGCGAAAAAATGTCCACATAGTAATCGTTTGCAAAGGTACACAAACCCCTACAATTTGCCCACAATATCACGAGCAATCCGATGTGGTTAAATGAAGTAAAAAGATTACATTTGAACCGCAAAAAATAAATATGGATCCAGTTCTTATCAAAGTCATACAATTCTTTTTGTCTCTTTCTCTGCTTATTGTTCTCCATGAGTTGGGGCATTTTATACCAGCCCGCTTATTTGGGACTCGCGTCGAAAAGTTTTTCTTGTTTTTCGATATCAAGTTTGCCTTGTTTAAAAAGAAAATCGGGGAAACCGTTTATGGGATCGGTTGGCTACCTCTAGGGGGTTATGTCAAAATCTCAGGAATGATCGATGAGAGTATGGACAAGGAACAAATGCAACAACCCCCACAACCTTGGGAGTTTCGTTCCAAGCCAGCTTGGCAGCGACTGATTATCATGCTTGGAGGGGTGACGGTTAATCTGATCCTCGGTGTCTTGATTTATATCATGATCATGTTTGTCTGGGGTAAAACTATAGTGACGGAAAGCAATGTGCCAAATGGATTGGAAGTGAGCCCATTGGTGGAGGAGCTCGGCTTTCGAGATGGGGATGTCATCCTTTCCTTTGATGGAGCCCCGCTTGAAAACCTCAATGATGCTTCTCGAATTTTATTGGTTCGCTCACCAGAAACAGCGCTTGTTCGTCATGCCGATGGCACAACAGAAACCATAGCGATACCAGATGATTTTGGTCAACAGCTTTTTGCGTCTGGCGAACGTCCTTTTTCTGCGTTGGTACTGGCCAAAATTATGAGCGTTGAATTGGAGTCACCAGCCGAACAAGCAGGACTGCTTTCGGGTGATATTATTCGAGGAATCAATGGAAAAGACATCAACTCTTGGCAAGAAGTGCTTCAAACGTTTGCGGATTACGACAAATCTGAGGTCGAGCTTCGTGTTGAGCGTGACGGTTTGATCAACAGTTACTCCATGGCAGTTCGGGAAGACAACACCATCGGGGTTCGTGTAGAATCTCCGGATGTATCTACAACAGGGCTCACCTATAGCTTAGACGAAAGTATCGTAGAGGGGATTCGCTACGGATACTGGACCTTGTATGATTATGTGGCGCAGTTCAAGTTTGTATTCACCAAACAGGGTGCATCGCAGCTTGGTGGTTTTGGAACGATCGGGAGCTTATTCCCGGGAACTTGGGACTGGCAGGCCTTTTGGCACACAACGGCACTGATCTCTATTATTTTGGCCTTTATGAATGTATTGCCCATTCCCGCTTTGGACGGGGGCCATGTGATGTTTTTGGCCTATGAAATGATAACAGGTCGCAAGCCACACGACCGCGTGATGGAAGTCGCACAGATGATCGGTATCTTTTTGCTGCTCGGTCTTTTTGTGTACGCAAATGCTAATGATTTAATTCGCTTCCTAGGGTAAACAGACGTAAAAAAGGGTTTGAACAAGAAGAAAAAACGAATTATATTTGCCAGCACATTCCTCCTTAGCTCAGTTGGTTAGAGCATCTGACTGTTAATCAGAGGGTCCTTGGTTCGAGTCCAAGAGG
>JAKMFI010000024.1 GCA_022425505.1 Flavobacteriaceae bacterium
GATGAACGGTCTCTTGGAAAGCATTCAGAACAGGGTTTGTACTGATTTTCTCTGTCAGTGCATAAGCTAAATCGTCTTCAAAACGGTCTAGAAGTGTCACTTTATCATAATCGTGAAAACTATCAACAATTTCGTCCGCCAACCTTACAAACCCGTAAATGTTGTATATGTCTTGGCGTATTTCAGAAGATAACATGCGTGTGGCCAAAGAAAATGAAGTACTATAAGACTCCGTGATTTCTTTGCTACATCGTTTCGATACAGAATCAAAAATAGATTTCACAAGATAGCTTTCTCTAATTATCAACTGCAAATTATAATTTTTTTCTAGTTTATTCAACTTTAAACAAAAAATTATAACTCTTTTATCAGTACAGCAGAAGATTCAAAAATACGAATACTAGGGTTTTTGGGTCTGGTAATATATTGCGCTTGGTATCCAGTGATCCATAACTCGGACCCTTCGGTTGATAAAACCTCTTTCTCAAATTCATCAAGATACTCATTTACACGATCGTTATTTGGTTCGATCGTAAAACAAGAAACAAATATCATTTTGTCGGATTTGTCTTGAAAATTAGATAAACTCGTTGTCGGTACGGATTGTCCTAAAAAGATGGTTTTGTAACCGTGGTTAAGAATTTCATAATTGAGATAAAGCAAGCCCAGTTCGTGGATCTCGTTGTCAGGGAGATAAAGTACGTAAGTCTCATCTGTTTTTTGAGGCTGATTTTCTTGCAATTTCTCACAGAGTGAATGTATTTTTTGTTTGATCAAACTGGTTATAAAGTGCTCGTGAGATGGACTGATGGAGTTGGTTTGCCACAAAACACCAAGTTCAATCATTAAAGGTGTAAAGATGAATTGGTAAATTTCACCAAAACTCATTTTTTCCATGAGCTCATCAAAAGTGTTTGTAAATAAACGCTGATCAAAATTGATCATCGAAAGCTTAAAGAGACCGAGTGACCAATCGTAGGGACTCTTTTGAAGAGTAATTGTGTGGACTTTATCTTTGATTTCGTTTACCTCCATTCTGGCGATTTTTGAAATCTTAAAGCCATTTTTATATAACATCGAAACGTTGAGAAGCTTTTGTAAGCTATCGAGATTGTAGAGGCGGATATTGGTTTCTGTGCGCTCTGGCTCAAAAAGATTGTATCTTTTTTCCCAAATCCGAATCGTGTGGGCCTTAATTCCGGAGAGATGCTCCAGGTTTTTTATACTAAAACTTGTTTTAACACGATCCATTTTGTTTAACGTTTAATTAACAAACATTAAACAAAAATAGGAAAAAAAATATAAATGAAAAATTGTGCGCACGAGAGGAATCGAACCTCCACGGGATTTAACTCCCACTAGGCCCTCAACCTAGCGCGTCTACCAGTTCCGCCACGTGCGCTGAGGGACTTGTAGTGACTTGGCTGGGTCTCGAACCCAGGACCCTCTCCTTAAAAGGGAGATGCTCTACCAACTGAGCTACCAAGTCTTTGTGATTTGGCTGGGTCTCGAACCCAGGACCCTCTCCTTAAAAGGGAGATGCTCTACCAACTGAGCTACCAAATCGTCCTTTTTATAATGGCTGCAAATATAAATTCAATTCTACGATTAATCAAAGTTTAAATTGGCTTAAATTTGTAATCCGACAATGAGTGAACAAGTAATTTATTCAGAAAAATCCGACCAACCAATCATTCTACTTGGCTATATGGGTTGTGGAAAATCTACAGTTGGTAGACACTTAGCAAAACAACTTGTATTGCCGTTTGTTGATTTGGACGATTATTTGAGCGAGATACATGGTCGTTCTGTACCAAATCTTTTTCTGGAATACGGCGAAATTGGCTTTAGAAAAATTGAAAAAACAGCGCTTGATGACCTGCTAGCTTCGGCTCAAGCATCTGTGCTTTCGCTTGGCGGTGGCACTCCTTGCTATGCTGACAATATGCAGTCTGTGATTCAATCTACACCCTATACTTTTTATCTCTCTCCTTCAATTTCAACCCTTTGTCATCGCTTATATTCCGAGAAAGACCATCGACCGATGATATCTCATTTAACTTCAGAAGATAATCTGCAAGAGTTTATTGCAAAGCATATTTTTGAAAGAAAACTATTTTATGAGCAGGCGAATCATCTTCTGTATATACAGGACGAAACTCCGCAAGAACTCGTCGATCAGATTATCAAAAAACTAGGTTAGATACCCTTCGAAAGTATCGTTATTACACACAATTTCTACATGTTCGTGCATGCTTGTGGATAATGAGATTCCTTTATAATCTGCTTTTATGGGGAACTTTTTATGATTTCGATTGATTAAAACAGCAACTTTACATTGAGTGAGTGACACTTGAAGAAAGTGACGAACTGCATAGACCAATGTCGAGCCAGTATGTAAAACGTCATCAACAATTACAACAGAATGGTTTTCATATACAGATGCATCTATGGTCGTTTGGATCTTGTTTCTGGGATTTTTTTTATCGATTTGTATTTGGCAATCCATCACCTCAATTTCCGATATCGATCGCAAAACTTTAGCGATCGATTTGGCGACCTGATTGCCGTTTGACATCACGCCAGCAATGACGATTCTTTTTTCATCGTTATTGTCTTCATGGATTTGATAAGCAATCCTTCGGATACTCAGCTCTGCTTGTTCGGCTGTTAAAATGCAATCATTGTACATACTCAAATATAATCATTCATCAGTAGAATCGGGCTCACTATCGATAAAATCCATAAGGTCTCTTCGATTTTTTTTACTTGGCCTACCACCAGTTTCAAATCTGTTGTTCGCTTGATTGATAGCAATTTCTGTTCTCGCTTTCCGAAGACCTTCAGGCGTCAGGTCTTTGGCATATTGTTCCACCAATTTGGCACCAACTCTTGACTTTGGAATTCCAAGTACAAGTAGGGTAAACTCCATTTGGTTTTTTCGGATCAGTATTTTTTCAGCACCAAAAACTTCTCTAGAGGGTTTCACTGTCACTTCATCTATGCGAACATGACCTTTTTTACAAGCGATCGATGCTTCATTTCTCGATTTATAAAATCGAATCGCCCAGAGATATTTATCAATTCGCAAAAGAAATGTTAATTGTGATTTATACAGATTCAAAAATACAAGAAAATTGTATCTTGCAACACTATTTTTTTCGATGAAAACGCACAATCTTCTTTTCCTATTTGTTCTGGCTTTTACCTTTATCCAATGTGATGATACAACAAGATCAGTAATTCCCCCTCCCCGTGATTTCCAGGAACAACGGACGGCTGACAACGATTCAATCATTTCCTTTTTACAAAGTCATTACTATAATTACGAAGACTACGCTAATGTAGCGTCTGGCGAACGAGTGGAATTTACAATCGATTCGCTGGTTAACTCTCCAGGCAAAAGACCGATGATTGACGATGTTGTTGAGCATGAGGTGCAAGTCAAAGATCAGGATGGTAATTTTATCACACACACCATGTACGTGATTCCAAACGTCCGAGAAGGTGTTGGGGATTCGCCAACCATCGCCGACGAGGTGTACATTACCTATAAAGGGATGTTTCTTGATGGGTACTCTTTTGATCAAAGTGAACAGCAAATTTGGTTTACGGGATTGAGTACAGTTCAGGGATTTTATGAACTCTATCCTTTTATTAAGCGAGGAACCTGGGAAGTTGATCCCGCAACTGGGTTGATTACTTACGATGGATTTGGAACTGCGGTAGCAATTATGCCTTCCGCTTTGGGGTATTATGGCAGTCAATCTGCTCCTAGAGAATATGCGCCTTTGATTTTTGCAGTCGATTTGTACACCTTTGCTACGGCAGATCATGATGAAGATTCTGTTCCGACAAGTGAGGAGGACATCGACGGAAATCATCATTTTACAGATGATGCTGATGATACCGATGGCGATGGCATCCCGAACTATCTCGACAATGATGATGATGGCGATGGCATTCTGACGATCGACGAGTATGATGTTAACGCAGATGGCGTTGCTGATGATTCTGACGGGGATGGTACACCAGATTATTTAGACGCTTCTTAAAAAACCACCTATTGTTTTCTAGCGATTACTCGCTTTGTTGCACTCACGATCGACTGTGCATTCAATCCATATTTTTCCATGAGTTGAGCAGGAGTGCCAGACTCACCAAAAGTATCCTGCGTAGCGACAAACTCTTGTGGAGTGGGGTGATGCATCGTTAGCGTTCTCGAAATACTCTCTCCTAATCCACCTAAAAAGTTGTGTTCTTCACAACTCACGACCGCACCCGTCTTTTTGGCGGACTCAATTACGATTTTTTCGTCCAGTGGTTTGATGGTGTGGATGTCGATAACCTCGGCTGAAATTCCTTGTTCATACAGCATTATTGCTGCTTCGAGTGCTTCCCAAACAAGATGCCCGGTAGCGATAATACTCACATCAGTCCCTGAGGAAAGGAGAAGCCCTTCTCCGATTGTAAACTTTTGATTTTCTTCAGTGAAATTGGGAACTTTTGGTCTTCCAAAACGGAGGTAAACAGGTCCATTATGCTCTGCAATGGCAATGGTTGCTGCTTTGGTTTGATTGAAGTCGCAGGTATTAATAACTGTCATACCTGGAAGCATTTTCATCAATCCAATATCTTCAAGAATTTGGTGGGTTGCCCCATCCTCTCCCAAAGTCACCCCAGCATGAGAGGCGCATATTTTTACATTTTTGTGGGAATAGGCAATGGATTGACGAATTTGATCATAGACCCGACCCGTTGAAAAATTGGCAAAGGTTCCCGTAAAAGGAATTTTACCACCAATCGTGAGTCCAGCAGCAATCCCCATCATATTTGCTTCGGCAATTCCAACTTGGAAAAATCGCTCAGGATGATTGTTTTTGAAATCGTCCATTTTTAAGGAGCCAGTCAAATCTGCACAGAGTGCCACGACATTCTCATTCGACTTTCCGAGCTCGGTCAACCCAGCACCAAAGCCAGAACGTGTATCAATTTTTTCGGTAAATGTATATGTCTTCATATGGATCAAATCAGTAGTCTCCTAGAGTTTCAGGGTTTTGTTCAAGGGCTTGAGCAAGTTGATCATCATTTGGTGCTTTGCCATGCCATGCATGGGTGTACATCATAAAATCGACACCATTCCCCATTTCGGTGTGAAGGAGTACACAGATGGGTTTTCCCTTATTTGTTTCGTTTTTTGCTTGCTTCATTCCTTCATTAACCGAAGCAATATCGTTTCCGTTTTTAATCGAAATCACTTTCCAGCCAAAGGCCTCAAACTTTTCTTTCAGATCGCCCATGTGTAGCACATCATCTGTGCTCCCATCGATTTGCTTACCATTGACATCGATTGTAGCAATGATATTATCAACTCGTTTTGATCCAGCATACAAAATGGCTTCCCAGTTCTGTCCTTCCTGCAATTCGCCATCGCCATGTAAGCTATAGATTAATCGACCGTCATTGTTGAGTGCTTTTGCTGCTGCCGCGCCAAGTGCCACCGACATTCCTTGTCCCAAAGACCCAGAGGCAATTCGGACTCCAGGCAGCTTTTCGTGTGTGGTTGGGTGACCCTGTAACCGAGAGTTCAACAATCGAAATGTATTGAGTTCTTCGACAGGAAAAAAACCACTTCGTGCAAGAACGCTGTAATAAACCGGTGAGATGTGGCCATTGGAAAGAAAGAATAGGTCTTCATCAATGCCATCCATTGAAAAATCGGTATTGTATTCCATGATTTCCTTATACAGAACCACAAAGAATTCAGCACAGCCAAGCGAACCACCGGGGTGTCCAGAATTTACTTTGTGCACCATTCTCAGGATGTCCCTTCGTACTTGCTGTACAGTACTTTCAAGTTGTTGTATTGTGTCCATTTCGATTGATCAAAGATTGCTGGCAAAAATAAGTCAAGACTCGGGCTTACAAAAGGGATTAGGTTAATATTTTAAGTTAACAATCAACATTTTGTTAAGAACAAAGATTAGCTCAGTTACGATGTTTATCTTTACCAGCTGTGAAATTCGTTTGTCATCATACCGATTCAGAATCAAATGCACGTGCAGGCACCATTACGACTGACCATGGTGTGATTGAAACCCCGATTTTTATGCCTGTTGGCACCCAAGCCACTATAAAAGGGGTTCTGCAAAAAGACTTGAAAGACGAAGTTAGCCCCGATATCATTTTGGCCAATACCTATCATTTGTATTTAAGACCTTCCACAGACATCCTTGAGCGTGCAGGTGGTATTCATCAATTTATGAATTGGGATCGAAATCTGCTCACAGACAGTGGAGGATATCAGGTGTATTCTCTTTCTGCCAACAGAAAAATTGAAGAGGATGGGGTCCGATTTAAATCACATATCGATGGATCTTCCCACTTCTTTACGCCTGAAAAAGCAATTGACATCCAACGTTCGATTGGGGCAGATATCATTATGGCGTTTGATGAATGTCCCCCTTATCCTTGTGATTACAACTATGCAAAAGACTCGATGGCATTGACTCATCGTTGGCTTGACAGATGTATTCACCATATGAACAATACCGATTCAAAATACGGCCATGAGCAATCTTTGTTTCCAATCGTGCAAGGGAGTACCTACAAAGATTTGCGAATCGAATCCGCCAAATATATTGCCGATGCCGACGCTCCCGGAAATGCCATTGGAGGCCTTTCAGTTGGGGAACCAGCAGAAGAAATGTATGCGATGGCATATGAAGTCTGCTCCATACTTCCCAAAGACAAGCCTCGATACCTTATGGGAGTGGGGACGCCAATCAACATCTTAGAAAACATCGCACTAGGCGTGGACATGTTTGATTGTGTCATGCCAACTCGAAATGGAAGAAATGGGATGCTATTTACATCTCATGGCACGATCAATATCAAAAATAAAAAATGGGAAAATGACCATTCTCCCATTGATGCCGAAGGCTCAACCTCCATAGACACCTATTATTCAAAGGCATATTTGCGTCATTTGTTTGCGGCAAATGAGTTTTTGGGGAAGCAAATTGCAAGTATTCATAATTTAGGGTTTTATTTGTGGTTGGTTCGGGAAGCAAGAAAACATATTCTCAATGACGATTTTGCTGACTGGAAAAATAAAATGGTTCGTCAAATGAACAACAGACTGTGATGTTGAATACCCGGATTTTAGATCGCTATATTATCATCAAATACATTGTTACCTTTTTGACAATGTTGGTTCTATTCATACCCATTAGTGTTTTGGTTGATTTATCACAGAAAATCGATAATTTCAATCAGCATGAAGTCCCGACATCTGATATTCTCTGGTATTATTACAATTTTATTTGGCACTTTGGTTTTATTTTATTTCCCATATTTTTATTTCTATCCGTCATCTGGTTTACCTCCAAACTATCTTCGAATTCTGAGGTGATCGCCATGTTGGGCTCAGGGATTTCATTTAACAGATATCTTCGTCCATTTTTAGTTGCCGCTCTTATAATTTCTATCGGAGCTTTTGTTGCGGGTCAATTTATCGTGCCAACAGCGAGTAAAAACATCAAAGAATTTGAGTTTACCTATTTTAAATCCTCAAAAAAAGATCGACAAACCCAGCAGCTTTTTAAGCAGATCGGGGAGGGGGATTTTATTTATTTGAGTCAGTTTAATCCAACTCGCCAATTGGGATATAATTTCAGCTTTGAGCGTTTTGAAGGCAACCGAATGACATCCAAAGTTACGGCGAGAAATATTCGGTGGGTTGAAGAAGACACACTCTATCGCCTGACGGATTATTTTAAACGATCGTTTGATATCATTGGCAAAGAAAGAATCGAATCTGCATCTCGCTTAGACACCCTAATGTCCTTTACGTTTGAGGACTTATCGCCCTTAAACTATGCAGCTCAAACCCTAACTTTATTTGAGCTCAACCGTTTTATTGCTAAAGAAAAAGAAAGCGGAAGCCCACTGATCAATCGCCACCTTCTCGTGAGACACAAGCGTTGGTCGATTATGGTTGCCGCATTTATTTTAACAATCATTGGGGTTGCCGTTTCCTCTTTTAAAAGACGAGGGGGGATTGGGCTGAATTTGGCACTTGGTGTTGTCCTTGCTTTTCTTTATATCTTTTTTGATAAAATATTCGAGGTTATGGTTGAAAAGTCCAACTATACAGCAGCACTAGCTGCGTGGATTCCCAATCTTATTTTTGGAATCTTTTCCATAGTGATTTTACGATATGCCAAGCGATAAACTCAAAAGCATACTCCACTTTCATGGGATTGTTTTCATTTTTGGATTTACAGCCATTTTGGGAAAGCTCATTTCGATTGATGCCGTGTCGTTGGTATGGTATCGTATGGTGTTGGCGACTGCTGTGCTGACTATATTTATGTGGGGTTTCAAGATACCATTTCGTCTTTCCAGCAAACAGCTATTCGTTATGATGATTTGTGGTGTTTTGATCGCACTCCATTGGGTATTTTTCTTTCATGCAGTCAAAGTCTCTAACGTCTCTGTTACGCTATCTGTCATGTCTGTGGGAGCATTGGTAACTGCATTGATCGAGCCCATTGTATACAAGCGATCGTTTGATTTGAATGAAATCATATTGGGGATGGTAGTTGTTCTGGCTTTGGGAATGATTATGCAGACCGAATACCGCTTTATTGATGGAATGTTCTTTGCTTTTATTGCGGTTCTTTTGTCTGTTGCATTTACGCTAATCAACGGAAAGGTTGTACACAAATCAGATGCCAGAGTCATGTCAGTTTACCAGTTGGGTACTGGGGCGATTTGTATGAGTGTTATTATTTTTTTTCAAGGAAAATGGTCTTTTGAATTGTTTTCAATCACCCAATCCGACTTGCTTTGGATTTTGATTTTAGCGATCGTCTGTACCGCCTATGCCTTTGTGGTTTCCATAGCGGTAATGCGTCATTTACGTCCGTTTTCATTAATGTTGGCGATCAATATGGAGCCGGTTTATGGCATCTTACTTGGGCTACTCATTTTTGGATCTGATGAGAAAATGAGCTTGCCATTTTACATCGGGACCCTGTTAATCTTATCCTCTGTTTTGATGAATGGATACTTGAAACTAAAAAAAGAAAAAAGTAGCGATAACAACTAAATCAAAATACTATATTTGTTAGAGCAAAATACAATCCGCTATGGAATATTTGGATTTTGAACAACCCATTCAAGAGCTTGAAGAGCAACTCCAAAAATGTGCTGTGATTGGCGACGAAAGTGATGTCGATGTGACCACGACTTGCCAACAAATTGAAGACAAGCTTTTATCCACCAAAAAAGAAATTTACGGAAACCTTACCCCGTGGCAACGTGTTCAGCTTTCGAGACACCCGCAACGTCCTTATACCATGGATTATATTCAGGCACTCTCTGGGGAGACCTTTTTAGAATTACATGGCGATCGTACTGTCAAAGATGATAAAGCCATGGTTGGCGGATTTGGCAAAATTGGTAACCAGAGTTTTTTATTTATTGGTCAGCAAAAAGGATATAATACAAAAACGCGCCAGTACCGCAATTTTGGAATGGCAAACCCAGAAGGATATCGTAAGGCACTTCGCTTGATGAAATCTGCCGAAAAGTTTGGGATTCCTGTTTTGTGTTTGGTCGACACACCTGGTGCTTACCCAGGTCTTGAAGCGGAAGAACGTGGTCAGGGTGAGGCAATCGCTCGAAACATCTTGGAAATGTCTCGATTGAAAACACAAGTGATTGTGATGATTATCGGGGAAGGTGCTTCAGGCGGTGCATTAGGCATCGGCGTGGGAGATCGCGTATTTATGCTCGAAAACACTTGGTACTCTGTGATATCTCCCGAGTCATGCTCGTCTATTCTTTGGCGCAGTTGGGAACATAAAGAACAAGCTGCTGACGCTCTGAAGCTCACAGCTAAAGACATGAAGCGTCTCAAGATCATCGATACAATCGTAAAAGAACCCTTGGGCGGTGCTCATCGTGACCGGGCGCAAACTTTTTCAACAGTTCAAAGGAGTGTTCTAAAAGCATACAACGAGTTAAAAGATACCCCGCTTGATCTGTTGGTTCTTGAGCGACAGGAGAAATTCTTTCAAATGGGAGTTTATCAAGAATAAATGTTTGGGATATTAACATTTATCTAAACTTGTTAACAACATATCGTTCGTCTTTTTTGATGTGTTTCAGTACTTTGATGTGGAATATTTATCTACATTTATATCGTGGAAAAACAGAAACCTATAACGCAACAATCTCGACAAGGAGGCCAAATTGTTTCCTTGCAAAAAGGCAAACTTCCTCCCCAAGCAATTGATTTAGAAGAAGCTGTTCTCGGTGCGATGATGATCGACAAAAAAGGAGTTGATACCGTGATCGATATCCTAAGTCCAGCAGCTTTCTACAAGCAAGCCCACCAGCATATCTTTGAGGCCATTGTTCATTTGTTTTCAGATTCCAACCCGATTGATTTGTTAACGGTTTCAACACAACTGCGAAAAAATGATAAGCTCGAACTAATTGGAGGTGATTTTTATTTGATCCAACTCACTCAAAAAGTATCTTCATCTGCACACATTGAGCACCATTCTCGCATTATCCTTCAAAAATTTATTCAGCGTAGTCTGATCAAAATCTCAAATGAAATTATTGAGAATGCCTATGACGATACCAAAGATGTCTTTGACATGCTCGATGATGCGGAGTCAAAACTTTACGACGTCACGCAAGGGAATATCAAAAAGTCAACAGATACTGCGCAAAGTTTGGTGATTCAAGCCAAAAAGAAAATTGAAGAAATCTCAAACAAAGAGGGCTTGAGTGGGGTTCCTTCTGGGTTTTCCGATTTAGATAAATTGACTTCTGGTTGGCAATCGAGTGACTTGATTATTGTCGCTGCTCGACCTGGTATGGGTAAAACAGCATTGACACTGTCGATGGCTCGAAACATATGTGTCGATCACTCGATACCGGTTGCCTTTTTCTCTTTGGAGATGTCGTCTGTTCAGTTGATTACGCGTTTGATTTCCTCCGAAACTGGCTTATCATCCGAAAAGCTACGAACCGGAAACCTTGCCGACCACGAATGGAAACAACTCAACGTGAAGGTAACCGCTCTAGAAAGCGCACCTTTATTTATTGATGATACGCCATCATTATCCATTTTTGACTTACGTGCAAAGGCAAGACGTTTGTCCTCTCAACATGGAATTAAACTAATCGTTGTTGATTATTTACAGTTGATGACAACTGGCGCATCAAATAAATCTGGAAATCGTGAACAAGAAATATCGATGATTTCACGAAATCTCAAAGCACTAGCCAAAGAGCTTGATATCCCGATCATTGCACTATCGCAGTTGTCACGTGCGGTAGAAACAAGAGGCGGGAGCAAGCGACCATTGCTTTCCGACCTTCGTGAGTCGGGTGCGATTGAGCAGGATGCGGACATTGTCTCGTTTATCTATCGTCCCGAGTACTATAAGATTGATGAGTGGGATGATGAAGAGCGTACCCCTTCGGCTGGACAGGCAGAGTTTATCGTGGCCAAACACCGAAATGGTGGCTTAGACAATATTCGTTTAAAGTTTGTTGCTTCTCTAGGAAAATTCGAAAATCTCGATGCTTTTGATGCCCCCGTTGAATTTCAGTCCAAAATCAATCGAGATCAAGACGGTCCATTTGAAAACCCCCGCATTAGCCCCGACGATGCTTTCGATGGCGATGATGGGGTGCCATTCTAAAAAAAAACACGCCGAAGCGTGTTTTAAATAAACCATTTTTTTGAGGAAAATTACTTCACTTTATCAACCACAGCTTTAAAAGCATCTGGGTGGTTCATTGCAAGGTCTGCTAAAACTTTTCGATTTAACGAAATGTTATTGGTCTTGACTTTTCCCATAAACTGGGAATAAGACATTCCGTGTAAACGGGCTGCGGCATTGATTCGAACAATCCACAATGAACGAAAATTTCTCTTCTTGGTTTTTCGATCTCTGTATGCATATTCCCATGCTTTTTCAACAGCATTTTTGGCAATTGTCCATACATTTTTACGACGCCCAAAGTATCCTTTGGCGTGCTTCATCATCTTTTTTCTTCGGGCTCTAGAAGCCACTGCATTTACTGATCTCGGCATTTTTATTTATTGTTTTGAGGGAGGTGGCAAATGGTTTTGCTCTTTTAAACCCGCCCCAGGGTTATACACCAGTTTTTACTTCAATCGAAGTTGTTGTTTTACATTGGCAACGTCGGCGTCATGCACCAAGGTTGAATGCGTTAATTTTAATTTTGTCTTTTTTGACTTTTTAGTCAAAATGTGACTTTTGAATGCATGCTTGCGCTTGATTTTTCCAGTCCCGGTTAACTTGAAACGCTTTTTTGCACTCGATTTTGTTTTTTGCTTCGGCATATTTTCTGTCTTTATTATTTTTTAGGATTCATCAACATGATCATCCTTTTCCCTTCTAATTTTGGGAGCTGCTCAACTTTTCCATATTCTTCAAGGTCTTGCGCCAATCGCAGTAGCAAAATATGCCCTTGCTCCTTGAAAATAATAGATCTTCCTTTGAAAAACACAAATGCTTTTAGTTTCGCTCCCTCTTCTAAAAACTTAATAGCGTGTTTTTTCTTAAATGCATAATCGTGCTCATCTGTTTGTGGTCCAAAACGAATTTCTTTGAGCACAACTTTGCTCGCTTTGGCCTTTAAACTTTTTTCGCGCTTTTTCTGTTCGTATAGAAATTTCTTGTAATCAATGATCTTACAAACTGGGGGAGATGCATTTGGTGAAATTTCTACCAAGTCCAACTCGAGTTCCTGCGCTTTACTCATCGCTTTTGCAAGCGGATAAACGCCCATTTCTACATTGTCGCCAACAAGACGAACCTCACCTGCCAAGATTTTGTCATTGATCTTGTGAGGGTCTTGTTTGATTACTCTTTGAGGACCTCTGCCTCTTCTTCTTCGTATGGCTATAACGCGCGATTTATGTTTTAAATTCTTGAACTTCGTTTTCTATGGTGCTTTCTACCAATCGAATGAAGTTATCCAGAGACATAGCTCCGTGATCTTTCCCGCCGTGCTCTCGAACCGAAACCACAGATTCCGAAACTTCTTTTTCTCCAACAATAATCATATAAGGAAATTTTTGAAGCTCAGACTCCCAAATTTTTTTACCAATGGTTTCGTTTCGGTTGTCAACGAGGGTGCGAATTTCGTTATTTTCCAATAATTGAGAAACTTTTTTCGCGTATTTTTCGTATTTATTGCTCACACATAAGATATTAACTTGATCTGGTGTAAGCCAAAGTGGGAAGTTTCCTGCGGTATGTTCGATGAGGATGGCAACAAATCGCTCCAAACTACCAAAAGGGGCACGATGAATCATTACAGGTCTGTGAGGGGCATTATCACTGCCTTTGTATGTGAGATCAAATCGCTCAGGTAAGCTGTAATCGACTTGAATTGTCCCTAGTTGCCAACTTCTTCCCAAGGCATCTTTGACCATAAAATCGAGCTTGGGTCCATAAAAAGCGGCCTCTCCTGTTTCGATGACATAGTTCAGCCCTTTTTCTTGCGTCGCATTGATGATGGCTTGCTCTGCTTTTTCCCAGTCTTCAACTTCTCCAATGTATTTGTCTGGATTTTCTGGGTCCCGAACGGACACTTGTGCGGTAAAGTCTGCAAACCCTAAAGAGTTAAATACATATAAAACCAAGTCGATGACGGCTTTAAACTCGCTATCTAGCTGATCTGGAGTGCAAAATATATGCGCATCATCTTGTGTGAATCCTCTAACCCGTGTCAGCCCATGTAGTTCACCGCTTTGCTCGTAGCGATATACCGTTCCAAACTCAGCATAGCGTTTTGGTAAATCTCGGTAACTCCAACTTCGTGCACTAAAAATTTCGCAATGATGCGGGCAATTCATGGGTTTTAGCAAAAACTCTTCATCTTCTGAAGGGGTTTTGATTGGCTGAAAACTGTCAGCACCATATTTTTCGTAATGACCAGAAGTCATGTATAGCTCTTTGTGACCGATATGCGGAGAGACAACCTGTTCATATCCAGCTTTTCGCTGCGCTTCTTTGAGAAAACGTTCAAGTCTTTCACGAAGAGCAGCACCTTTTGGTAGCCACAGCGGAAGGCCTTGACCGACTCTCTTGGAAAAGGTGAATAAATCCATTTCACTTCCGAGCTTTCTGTGATCTCTTATTTTAGCTTCTTCAAGGAGTTGAAGGTGTTCTTTAAGTAATTTTTGTTTGGGGAATGAAATCCCATAAATTCGTGTGAGTTGCGGTTTGGTTTCGTCCCCTCGCCAATAAGCACCAGCGATATTTGTAAGTTTTACGGCTTTAATGAAGCCAGTGTGGGGCAGATGCCCCCCTCTACAAAGGTCTGTGAAATCGGCATGATCACAGAAGGTAATATCGCCGTCATTGAGATTCTCAATGAGCTCAGTCTTAAATGTATTTTTTTCGTTTTGATAATACGCCAACGCCTCTTTTTTGGAAACAGAACGCATCGAGAAGGCATGTTGCTCTCGTGACACCTCAATTATACGTTTTTCAATGGCATCAAAATCTTTTTCGGTTACGGTATGACTATTTGGATCAATATCGTAGTAGAACCCTTGCTCGATAGCAGGTCCGATGGTGAGCTTTATTCCAGGGTAATGCTCTTCAAGAACCTGTGCGAGTACGTGAGCAGAAGAATGCCAAAATGCCCTTTTTCCTTCGGGATCATTCCATGTATATAGAACTAAACTGCCATCGACTTGGAGTGGGGTAGTCGCTTCAATAACTTCACCGTTGTAACTTGCTGACAATACATTTCGTGCAAGCCCTTCGCTGATGGAAGTTGCGATCTCTAGGGGAGTTGTCCCTC
Source organism: Flavobacteriaceae bacterium (assembly GCA_022425505.1). Classification (GTDB taxonomy): domain Bacteria; phylum Bacteroidota; class Bacteroidia; order Flavobacteriales; family Flavobacteriaceae; genus UBA724. The sequence goes on from JAKMFI010000024.1 coordinate 14,878, forward strand.
GGCTCACTTCTTTAATTGCTCCGTCTGGAAGTCGAACTTGAATCATTAGTTGTTTATCAAAGCCACAAAGATAATACGATTAGGGGCTCTTTCAAGGGGTAAACTTAGTTTTCATTAAAGAAACCCTTTACGAGGAGTTTTATCCCGCGAAATCCATACAGTATGGCAAGGATACAAGCAATCAGTCCAAGACCTAAAACAGGAATAAAAAAAGGGTGATCTTCATTTCGTACGGCTGAGGTGTAAATCACAGGACCAGTAAAGGCAAAGAGGATTGCGATAAAAAGACGTGAAAGTCCCTTGAAAAGGAGCTCTTTATTCATTTTTCAAATGATTTAATACTTTTCGAACACTACCGTGAATGTGCAACAATTCGATCGCTTTTTCTTCACTTACTGAAGTTGATTCACAAACCATACGGATAGCTCTTTGGTGTAACTTTTGATTGGACAACTGCATATCCACCATACGATTGCCTTTCACATGACCCAGCTTGATCATCAAAACACTTGATATGGTATTGAGAATCATTTTTTGAGCAGTACCAGCTTTCATGCGAGAACTTCCTGTTATCACCTCAGGTCCAACCACTGGGATTATGGGATAGTCAGTTTGTTCTGCAATCGGGCTTCCTGGGTTACAGCTGATACTTGCGGTGGTAATTCCTTTGGATTTACACCTTTGTAAAGTGCCGAGTACATAGGGAGTTGTCCCTGATGCGGCGATACCGACAACCGTATCTAAACTAGAAATGTGATGTTTTTCCAAATCTTTCCACCCTTGATTCGGATCGTCTTCAGCTCCTTCGACAGCGGTTCGAATCGCACCATCTCCACCAGCAATTAATCCGATTACGCGCTCTGGTGAAACACCAAAAGTAGGTGGGCACTCCGAAGCGTCGAGGATGCCCAAACGCCCACTCGTTCCTGCTCCGATGTAGATCAATCGACCCCCTTGCTGCATTTTGGGTAAGGTCGCATCGATAAATGAGTTGATTTGAGGGAGTATTTTTTTTACAGCATTCGCTACCATTTGATCCTCCTCATTTATAATGAGACTGAGCTGTTCCACGCTCATTTGTTCGAGCTTGTCGTGGTTTGAATCGGCTTCTGTGATTTTTGTGAAGCGCATACACAAAAGTAACTATTCGGCTGTAAATGGAAGAGAACTGTATTCCACAACTCTAAAATAACCCAAAGCAACATCAGATTCTGTTGAACTTGTGAAATTACCCAATAACGTTGAAGTTGCAGTGGCAAAAGGTCCACCGCCACTCTGACCGCTATGGCTTAACAAAATTTGCATGTATGTAAAGAATGCCTCATCTATGCCAACCATTCGTATGGTGACTTCCTCATTTTTAGGAAAAAGCTCGTCATAGAAAAAGGAAAACGTAAATGGTTGTCCATCATAAAATCGATCTCGTGTGACAAAGAGGTTGTTATCGGAAAAATCAAATAAATAGAAATTTCCGAGCCCTGGGAGATCTGTGAGGGTTATCAATACTTCTGTCTCGTTGCCACTAAACAGTTGACCATCTCCTTGAATTGCGCTATCAAAAGTACCAGACAGAACCAACTCCTTTTTGGCAGTGTAGCTCACCCCATCGACATCAATAATCAATTGATATTGTTTGTCAGTCGTGATCTCGGGAATATCCAATGTATATAAACCATCCTCAACATGATTGGCAGCCAAGATTTCATTGTCATACAGTAGGGATACAGAGGCATCATCAACAGAAAGAATATCTGAGCTGTAAAAGTCGGTTGTTTTGCTAACAAGCACGCGCAATGTGGCCATTCCACCTCCTTGTGGACGTCCAAGCTCCGCATCGATTACGATTTGGTCATCTGCTTTCGGAAGATCGATGGTGACAACATCTTCACAAGAAACGCATAGGATAGTCAGTAAAAAGATTATTTTTTTCATCACCAGTCAATTCGATACATTACTGAGGGTACAATTCCAAAAATGGAAAATCGTACGGCTTCATTTTGCTGTGTTTCTCGATTTTGTCGAAAGTTGATACTCGCAGCATTTTTGCGATTATACACATTGTATATGCCAAAAATCCAACTCCCTTGCCGATCTTTTTTGGGAGGTCTTTTCAGGGTTGCTGATAGGTCCATGCGGTGGTAGTCATCAAACCGGCCACTGTTGCGCGTTCCATAATTTGGTACGCGCAAGCCACCAAATTCATACTGCCCCACAGGATAGGTTGTTGGTTGTCCAGTTTGATATAAAAAGTTGGCATTAAAACTCCATTTGTTGTTGAGTTGATAGCTCGTGTTGATGCTTAAGTCGTGTCTCTTATCATAGGCATTGGGATACCAGTTGCCATCATTAATTCCAGGGTCGCCAAGTCCCAATCCTACTGTTTTTTGTTCAGACTTTGACCATGTGTAAGCCAACCAGTATTGCAATTCCCCTACTGACTTTTTAAATAAGAATTCCGCACCATAGGCACGAACAATTCCAGGGAGCGTTACTTGCTCGACAGCATCGTTGGCAACCAAATCGGCACCGTCGATATAATCGAGTCGGTTTTTGACATCTTTATAAAATGCCTCAATCTCAATACTCTGCTGACTCGAAGTTTCAGTGACATAGCCGATTGCCCACTGATCGAGTTGTTGCGGTTTGAGATGTGGCCCACTGGGTCCCCAGATGTCTAGAGGAGTTGGCGAGCTGGTATTTGAAATCAAGTGGAGGTACTGGTTGAGTCGGTTGTAAGACGCTTTCAAAGCACGATTTCCCATGGCATATGACAAGGTAAGTCTCGGTTCGATATGACTGTAAGTTGCAGAAGATTCGCCAGCGGCGTATTCTCCTGTTGGAATTCCTTTTTCATAAATACCCAATGCGGAATTAAACCGAGTTGATTGCCCATTTACATAGGTAAACAAGCCGTCTTGTGACAATCTTGTAAAATGATTGAAACGCAGTCCAAATTGAAAAGAAAAAGAGGGAGAAATCTCGTGTGATATATCCGCATAAACGGCGTGCTCCATCGCATACTTCTTTTGCAACTGTTCCGCATTGATTCCGGAATCCAATCGAGCAGGTTCTATGTAGCCTGGGTTAAAAGTGTAGTAGGTTGATTGTATACCAAAGTCAATATTGGTTTTGTCGTTTGCAAAATAGGAGAAATCATACTTAAGGTTGAGATTCTGAATGCCAGAATTCCAATCAAAACCGGCGAAATCAAGTAATAAACCGTAATAGTAATCACTGTAAATCAAGGACAGATTTGAAAACAAGCGCGGTGAAAATAAATGGTTCCATCTGAGATTAAATACCGCATTTCCATAGGTATTGACAAAGCTGTCATCAACATTAAATACATCACGCCCAAAGTATCCAGACAGGTAAAGTTTGTTCTGATCATTGATCGGAAAACTCATTTTTGTATTCAAATCATAGAAGTAGGCACTGTTTGGATTATCGGTGAGTTTGAGAAAAAGATGCGCATAAGTTCCTCTTCCTCCAATCACAAAACTTCCATCTCCGAGAGGTCCTTCGGCAAGCAAACGACTGGTTACGAGCCCAATCCCTCCATTCACTTTAAACTCTTCCTTGTTCCCTTCTTTTTGATAGATGTTCAACACGGAGGATAGTCGACCGCCATATTTGGCAGGAATACCACCTTTGAAGAGTCGTAAATCTTTAATTGCATCGGGATTAAACACGGAAAAAAAACCAAATAGGTGAGAGGAATTGTAAATGGTTGCTTCGTCCAATAGGATCAGATTTTGATCCGCAGAACCACCACGTACATTAAAACCAGATGCGCCTTCACCAGCACTGGTTACACCAGGGAGCAATTGTATGGTTTTGAGTACATCTGGCTCCCCAAAAACCGCAGGTGTTTGCAATACGGTTTTTGAAAGGAGTCGATTCACACTCATTTCGGGTTTTTTGATGTTCACCCTTTCTGTATTATCTATCAAAACAACTTCATCGAGTTCCTCGGCTGCGGGAGTGAGAAGAATATTTTGTTTGGTGTTTTCGATTAGCGATAAAGGAAATTGAAGCGTTTGGTACCCAAGATATTGCACCGAAACCGTGTAGTCTCCGGGAGGTACACTGATCGAATAAAATCCATAGTTGTTGGTGACCGTTCCTGTGTTGAGTTCGGAGATTAATATGGTAACGCCAAGAAGTGTTTCTTTAGAAAATGAATCGGAGACGTCTCCACTCAAAGTTACACGGTCTTGTGCGGGTAATAGATAAAACCAAAAAAGGAATAGTGTTACACAACCAATACGGCGCATTTCTATAGCAATTTCGGCAAATATACAATTTAATGAAACGTTTTCAGATGCTCAATCTCCTTTCTTTCCCAAGCGCCACATCAGAAATCCACCAGTGATAAACATCCAAATTGAATAGGCGCCAGTGGGGAGTCCCATCTCAAGATTGTTTAGTATGGTCGTGGCAATGACAAACGCCAATGTCCCATTTTGAATCCCACTTTCAATGGTGATTGATATTTGACTTTTCCCAGTAATGCCAAATAACTTTGCGCTTAGATATCCTAGTCCCATTGTTGATAAGTTGAGAAGCAATGTTGGCAGTCCAACTTCTTTCATAGCTTGGGTTAAATTATCTATATTGGCAATGACGATGATCAAAAATATAACCACAAACAATACAGTGGAGGCAGTCCGCATGGGTTTTTCCATACGAAGCGCAAATGCTTCTCGTCGTTTACGAATCATCATCCCGATAGAGACCGGGATAACGGTAATCACCAAAATTTGCAGCATGGTTTCAATTATGGGAAGTTGGATAATAACATCTGAGTCCCCAGTAAAATATGCTATGGCTTTTGACAATAGAATTGGGATGGTAAAAACTGTAATGAGACTCGCTAGGGCAGTTAGTGTAACTGAAAGTCCAATATTTCCACGCGAAACTTGAGTAATCAAATTACTTGTTGGACCTCCTGGGCATACAGAAAGGATCATCACGCCAATGGCCATTGAAGGATTGAGATCAAACAACACAACAATCGCAAATCCGATGAGTGGAAGAAACAACAGCTGATTGCACAAACCAACCAGCACAGCTTTTGGATAGGTAAAGAGTCTTGTAAAATCCCCTGTAACCAAGCTAAGTCCCATACCAAACATGATAACCGCTAATGATATTGGCAAAAAGATTTGTCCGATAATCATTGTGATATCCATGTTTAAGAATTTAAACCAAGCAAAATAATTTGCTAGCTACTAATCAATTCATTTTTTTTTTTTAAAACTTGTACAAGTTTTACAGTGACATATATTGCACAGCTAGTAATTAGGCCGTTGGTTATAAAATTAAAATCAACTTTAAAAGAGTTAACCTCCACAAAGTTAGAAAATTGTTGAATTACAAATAAAATCAAAAAGTACATGAGAAACCCCGTTTTTTCTTTGATCAATATTTTTCCAAAATTAAAGGATTGTTTAGGGTGGACATAACATAGTTTTTTAGGCATAAAGACAGGTGTCTTTTCTGCTCATTTTAGATAAGTGTTTCCAAACTTTTTCCTTAGAAAAACCTCCTCTGCATAAATGATTCTTTCGTAGTACATCCAAAATACAAATATGAATAAAAGAAATAACCAAGCAACGTTGATATACAAAATCACTCCCATCCACATAAAAAAATTACCCAGATACAAAGGGTTTGGAGTAGTAGAATACAGTCCTTTTGTGTTTAATTCATTCGCAACTTGCCCTTCCTTTGTATTTCTACCAGAAGTATTCTTCGGAGTATATCCAACAGTATATATACGAACGATGAGTCCAAATAATCCAACGTAAATCGAAATTGAATTCATAAAATCAGTAAACATTGCAACCGTTGGCGAGTTGAGTGGGGTATTTACAATATAATAACCTTTGATAGCTAACGCAAAGGCAATAAAAATTAGTGGTAGGAAACTTCGATTTTTAAACAGGTAATCACCTTGCTGTTTCAGCTGTTCTTTTAAAGCCATAAGTCGTAGGTTTTTTTGGTTCTATTTTTTAATAAACCAAACAAGCGGTTTATCGTTGATATGTAGTTTGTAGGTTCCCTTTGAAAGATTTTTTACCGGGATGACCCCGTTGACTGTCAGTCGGCCAACAAGGAACTGTACCCCTTTGTCATCATAAATTTTATATGAGGAGTTTTTTGGAAGTTTATGGCTGACATTCAGGAAATTACCAACAGGGGTAGCATGTAGTGGAATTTGATCGTGTTTGTCTTTCAATGGCTTAGCAAGTCTTGCTTTTTCTTTTTCATTGGAAGTTTTTGTTGATGATTTGTATGGGTTCTTATGATTAGTGTACACAACCACATCTTGTGCTTGTAGTGAGTATGACGCAAAAGCAATCATAAATAGGAATAAGGGTAATGATTTCATTTGAATAGAATTGAGGTTAAGTTGAATAAATAGAATTGCATCTGAAAAAGCAGATACAAAGAGTAAACAATTTGTATGGTGATTGTAGGTTGTTCATTTGAAACTAGATTTGGGTTTGTTCATTACAAATGTAACAAAAAAAAGCAACTCAAAAAGTTGCTTTTATATATTGTTAAAAACCATTACCCTAGCCCAGTGTTTTGTCGAGCTTAGCTTTGATTGCATCTAAAAATTCTTGTGTACTTAAATAGTGCTCTCTTTTGAGATTCTTCTCATGGATAAGTAATGCCAAATCTTTGGTCATTTTGCCGCTTTCCACCGTCTGAATACACACTCGTTCTAGCGTTTCACAGAAATTTGCAAGGTCCTGGTTGTCATCCAGTTTAGCACGATGAGCAAGTCCACGCGTCCAGGCAAATATGGATGCGATCGGATTGGTAGAGGTTTCTTCTCCTTTTTGGTGGAGACGATAGTGTCTTGTTACCGTACCATGCGCTGCTTCTGCTTCCATGATTTCTCCATCTGGGGTGACCAAGGTAGAGGTCATTAAGCCCAGTGATCCAAATCCTTGCGCAACGGTATCCGATTGCACGTCACCATCATAGTTTTTACACGCCCATACAAACCCACCATTCCATTTCATGGCAGCAGCGACCATATCATCGATCAAACGATGCTCGTAGTGGGTGCCAGCTTCTTCAAATTTCGACTTGAATTCGTTTTCATAGATCTCTTCAAAAATGTCTTTAAACCGACCATCATACGCTTTCATAATGGTGTTTTTGGTACTTAGGTACAATGGCCATCCTTTGCTCAAAGCACGATTCATACAAGAGCGCGCAAATCCATAAATGGACGAGTCGATATTATACATACTCATGGCGACTCCACCTTCTTGAAAGTTATATACTTCCCAACTTTGGGCTTCGCTTCCGTCTTCTGGTGTAAAGATCATGGTGAGTTTTCCTTTTCCCTTTATGACAGTATCGGTTGCTTTGTACTGATCCCCAAAAGCATGACGTCCAATACAAATGGGCTTTGTCCAACCTTGTACATACCGCGGAACATTTTTCATGATAATGGGCTCACGAAATACAGTTCCCCCTACGATATTGCGAATCGTTCCGTTTGGGG
>JAKMFI010000030.1 GCA_022425505.1 Flavobacteriaceae bacterium
ATCATCATCATCACAAGGTCAATAACTCGCTCACTAATCACGGTCCCCAATCCCTTGGAAAAGGGAATTTTTTCATAGGCCGAAATGACTGTAACCCGAAGAACGTCTCCGGATCGGGGGATGCCGAGGTTGGATAAATAATTGATCAAAACCGCACCAGTTAGGTTGATAAAGCTCGGGTTGTAACCTAAGGGGTTAAGCAGAAATTTCCATCGATATGCACGTGAGATATGGCTCAGAGCTCCAAAGATTATCGAAATCAGTATCGGGAGGGGATGAGCTTGTTTAATGTAGGACCAAATCAGTATACGTTGATCAGCAGTGATTGTGCTAAGGGAGTAATAAATTAGAAAAACCCCAAGACCAAGTGGGATCAGGTTTCGTAAGGCGGAAATAAAAGATTTTGACAAAACTAACGTAGGGTGTTGGTCTGGGTATCGGGGAAGATAATATTGGGCTGAAAGCTTTTGGCTTGTTCAGGGGTCATTTGCGAATAGCTGATAATGATGACAATATCCCCTTTTTGTACCTTTCGGGCTGCAGGACCATTGAGGGTGATTTCTCCGCTGTCCTTTGCACCTTGAATCACATAGGTTTCCAAACGCTCGCCATTGTTGATGTTAACGACCTGTACTTTTTCACCAGGAACCAAATCTGCTGCATCCATCAACAATGGGTCAATGGTGATGCTTCCGACATAGTCCAGTTCAGCGCCAGTAACGGTGACACGATGAATTTTGGATTTGAGTACTTCGATTGTCATGGCGCAAATATACTCAATTGAGAGACATATTGTCAATCAATCGGATCCCATCAAGGACAACTGCTATAAAGGCACGGTATGATACGCCTTCCTTCTTAGAATTAGCTGTGCGCAAATTGTGTTCCGCAGCAATTTCAAAATAGTCAAGCTCAAAAGCGGGGGTTTTGGAGAGTTTTTGAATAACCATCTCTTTGAGGTCTACGACAGCGTGAGATGAAAAGTTCGATTTGGTCCATTGCAGAAGCTCATAAATCAGTTTGGCTTCTTCTCGTCGCTCAGGCGATAAGCGACGATTTCGTGAGCTCATCGCCAAGCCATTTTGCTCTCGCACAGTTGACAAACTGCAAATCCGAATTCCCATCGATTGTGCAAGGAGCGAGACAATTTGCAATTGCTGAAAGTCTTTTTGACCAAAATAGGCCAGATCGGGCTGGATTAGCGTAAATAAGCGTTCGACTACCGTAGCAACTCCATCAAAATGCCCGAGTCTGTGTCGGCCCTCCATGGGTTTGTCCAAACCTTGTAAATCATATTTTTTTACAACAGCCCCATCTGGGTAGATCGTTTCAACGCTGGGAACAAACACACATATATTGGGATCAATTGCTTGAATTTTTTGTAGATCAGTATCGATAGAGGAGGGGTAATTGTCCAGGTCCACTTTGTTGTCAAATTGGGTTGGATTGACAAAAATGGTAACAAAGGTCACCCGATTCTCTTTTACAGCTTGTGCGATAAGCCGCAGGTGACCCTCGTGTAGCGAACCCATGGTTGGAACCAGGCCCCAACTGCGATGCATGCGGTTTTGACGTTGAAAGAGACGTAACTCTTCTATCGTGGTTACTTTTGGCATTTAGAAAAGTTTAACACCTTCTGTAAGGAATTATGGACAAACTTCGGCATAAATTTCGTAATTTTGCATACTCCAAAAAGAATAATATTTGGGTTCTATGACAGAAAAAAAAGTCTTGTTCGTTTCCGCTGAGGTCGTGCCTTATTTGCCAGAATCGAACTTATCAACCATGACCTTTTCGCTGCCGAAAATGGTCAATGAGGTTGGTGGGCAAACCCGAATTTTTATCCCAAAATATGGTTTGATCAACGAGAGACGACACCAGTTGCATGAGGTGATACGCCTTTCAGGGATGAACCTCGTCATCAATGATATCGATGTGCCATTGATTATCAAAGTGGCTTCAATTCCAAAGGAACGTATGCAAGTCTATTTCATCGACAACGAAGACTATTTCAAAGGTCGACAGTTGGATAAAGATGAAAATGGGAAGCCGTATGCGGATAATGACGAGCGCGCAATCTTTTTTGCCAAGGGGGTAATCGAGACAGTCAAAAAACTCAATTGGGCACCTGATATTATTCATGTACAGGGTTGGATTGCGATGCTGATGCCGCTTTACTGCAAGCACTATTATACTGATGAACCTATTTTGGACAATACCAAAATCGTTTCCTCTTTTTTTGGCACGCCATTTTCAGAACCTCTTTCCTCAGACTTGATCCAAAAACTATCCTTTGACGGGATAGATACTGCATTGACAAAGGGTCTAAAAACACCTGATTTTTCAGCACTTGCAAAAAATGCAATTGCAAACTCAGACGGTTTGGTCATCGCTGATTCTGATATCGATAAAAACATCAAAAAAGAGATTCTGTCATCTAATAAACCCACACTTCATTTCTCTGGACTAGACGGTTTTGAAGACGCTTACAAAGATTTTTATACAAATCAAATCCTTAAGTGAGAGACATGAACCTCAAACTTTCCTGCGGCTTATTCGCCCTTGTTTTCATCATTTTATCTTGTGAAAAAGAATTCAGTAATGTGGGATCATCCTTATTGCCATCTGATACTTTTGTTATCGATTCGCAAATGGCATCGGTAGAAGTTGAGCATAATGCAGTTGAAATCATTCGCACCGATAATCTATCTTTTTTCTATTTAGGAGAATACCAAGATCAAGTATTTGGCAATACAAATGCACGATTCACCACACAGTTGAGTTTGCCCACCGCTTCTACTGGGATTTTTGGAAAAATGAATGTAGATCAAGAAACAAATGGCGTCAGTTCAGAAGACATCAATACAAACCCACATGATGAACAAGAGATGGTGACTGAGGTTTGGTTGGAAATCCCGTTTTATACCAACCAACTCGACCGAGACGGCGATGGCGTGATTGATGCCTATGATGTAGATCCAGATGATCCCGATAGTGATTCAGATGGCGATACCCTCACAGATTTGGAAGAATCCAGGTCGGCAAATCTTGATCCTCTCAATCCCGATACAGACGGAGATGGAATAAATGATGCTGAGGACGACGAAACCATCAATCCAGATACTGAAGCCAATGTGTATGAGATTGATTATTTGTATGGCGACACAACGCAGGAGGTTCATTTTCAGGTTAAGAAATTGAATTTTTTCTTACCAAATCTTGACCCAGAAGACAATTTTGAGTCAGACAAGGCATTCTATTCTGATAAGGATTTTGAACAAGAAGGATTGACATCCCAACCTCTTTTTGATGACAAGATCACCCTAGATTTTGACGAAATTGTAAGCTTTAAAGTAGACGATCCAGATACGGAAGATGTGGATGAGTCAACGGTAGTCGATCAACGCCTTAGTCCGCGTATTCGAATTCCCCTCGACACTGCTTTATTCCAACAGTCGATTCTCGATATAGAAGGAGAGGATATGTTGCTAGACAACAATCGCTTTCAAGAGTATTTTAACGGGATTGTTATCGGGTTGCAAAGCACAGCGAGTCCGTTGATGATGCAGCTCAATTTTAGTGGAGGTCGAATCCAAATTGAATACGATTACAAAGAATTGGTTCTGATAGATGGAGGTGATGCGTCCAATGCAGAGGACTATGAATCCCAAGACAGTTCGTCGGCCTACAATCTTAATTTGATCGGAGTCCGATTTAATACGATTACGCAAGCCCAAACTTCTGCGGAGGTTCAAACGGCTATAAATGGAAGTGGAAGTGGTGACGGACAAAACATTTACCTCAAAGGAGGGCTGGGAGTCGTTTCTTATATTGATTTGTTTGTAGGAGACGCAGGCCAAGTCCAATTGCAGACACTTCAAGACAACCCGTGGTTAATAAATGAAGCCAACTTGACTTTGTACGTTGACCGAGAAAAAATCAACGACTTAGGGCTGAACGATTTACCAAGTCGTTTGTATTTATTTGACGCGAGTGAATCAATTCCCCTTGTAGATTTTAATGCTGATCCAACTTCAGGCCCCAACCCAGCTGATAACAAATCAACCTTTGGTGGTCTTGCGCAGATTGATGATAATGGGGAGGTCACTTCCTATAAGTTTGTGATTACGAATCACTTGAGCAATCTACTTCGAAATCCTGACGATTTCGACAATGTACGCCTTGGTCTAACGGTGAGTTCGGACTATCTCAACATCCAAAACACAAGTGTAACCGCTCCAACAGCATTTGAGATTCCACAATCTTCGATCAATACTCTTTTAAGTGTGATTCTGGCAGGACCTAACCATAGCAACCCCGATTTGCGTTTGAAGTTAGAGATATTCTATACCGCCTACCAATAGCTATTTATAGCACGCCCAGTCTTTTACCAACTCTAATAAAGCTATTTACGGCATTATCAATTTGAAACATATTCAATGCGGCTGACATTTGCACACGAATTCGCGCTTTTCCTTTGGGGACAACTGGATAAGAGAATCCAACGACGAAGATATTCTCTTCTAAAAGTTGACTTGCCATGGTTTGTGCTAAATGATCATCATAAAGCATAATAGGTATAATTGGGTGAGTTCCCGAAACAATGTCAAAGCCAGCTTGCTTCATGGCTGACCTGAAGTAACGCGTATTTTCAGTAAGCCGATCAAGTAATCGAGTATCTTTCTCTAGCATCTCTAAAGCGGTTATTGATGCTCCGACCAAGGCAGGCGCAAGGGTGTTTGAAAATAAATAAGGTCTAGAAGTTTGTCTCAACAAGTCGATAACTTCTTTTGGACCACAAGTAAATCCACCTGACCCACCACCAAGTGCTTTGCCAAACGTACCTGTGAGAATATCCACTCGACCAATTACCCCTTTAGCTTCATGTGTACCACGACCTGTTGACCCAATCACACCAGTTGCATGACACTCATCCGACATGACCATAGCATCATATTGTTCTGCTAGATCACAAATCTTATCGAGCTGAGCAATGGTACCGTCCATAGAAAACACACCATCGGTAACGATAATTTTAGAGCGACAGTTTTCAGCAGCTTGGAGTTGTTGTTCTAAGTCTTCCATGTCATTATTTTGGTATCGAAATCGTTTTGCTTTACACAAACGAATACCATCAATGATTGATGCGTGATTGAGTTCGTCGCTAATGATAGCATCTTCTGGACCAAAAAGAGGTTCGAATAGTCCACCATTTGCATCGAAAGCGGCGGCATAAAGAATGGCATCTTCAGTACCGATAAAATCTGCAATTTTTTGCTCAAGCTTTTTATGAATATCCTGCGTGCCACAAATAAATCGAACAGAGGCAAGTCCTAAACCATGGGTTGAAATCTGGTTCTGAGCGGCTTGGATTAGTTCGGAATGATTGGCTAAACCTAGATAATTATTTGCACATAGATTGATGAGGTTGCTGTTTTCACTCACTTGCACTTTGGCATCCTGCGGCGAAATAATGACATTTTCTTTTTTAAAACGACCGCTTGCGTGAATTTTTTCCAATTCTTGTTGTAGGCGATATTTAATGGATTTGTACATTTGAGTATAGTTTTGACCCTAATTTTACAAAAAGAAACCCAAATGATTGATGAAAAATAAAAGAATATTAATCACAGGTGCGCTAGGTCAGCTAGGACTTGCCTTGATAAGAGCTTTATCTAAGCAAGAAAACACCTATGTATTGGCAACAGATATCAATATACCCAAGGATAAGCTTTCCGTTGATTTTGAACATGTAAATGCCTTAAACAAAAACAGACTGGAGAGTCTAATCACGAAATATGAAATTAATTGTATTTATCATTTTGCAGCTATTTTATCAGCAAACGGTGAAAACAATCCCTTTATGTCTTGGGATGTAAATGTAAATTCATTTCAAGTCGTTGTATCATTGGCAATAAAGCATAAAATTCAACGCTTGTTTTGGCCTAGCTCTATTGCTGTTTATGGCAGAGATAAAAACCCGATTAATGCCCCACAACAAGTTGACATGAACCCACTGACCATCTATGGTGTTTCAAAACTTGCATCTGAAAAACTGATCATGTATTATCACTATAAATACAATATTGACATTCGTTCTCTACGTCTTCCTGGGGTCTTGTCATCTGACCTTGTTGGGGGTGGTACAACTGACTATGCTATAGAAATGGTTCAAGCGGCTAAAAATAGAATACCATACACTTGTTTCCTAGCACCTCAAACCGAATTACCAATGGTATATATTGACGATGTGATAATGGCTATGCAGCAATTGATGGAGGCAGATTTTTCTACACATCAACGAACACATTCCTACAATATCATGGGCTTTCGCCTTACCCCCAGAAAACTAGAAAACCAATTAAAAAAAATGGGCTTTCCAGTAGTCGTGAATTACAATATTGATTATCGTCAACAAATTGCGGAGTCGTGGCCTCAAACAATAGATGATCAGCTTGCAAAAAAAGACTGGGGATGGACTCCGAAATTTGATTTGAAAAGAAGTGTTAAAAGAATGCTCTCTTAAAGTTTTTTACGTAATCGAGCTACAGGCGCTCCGATGATATCTCGATATTTGGCAACGGTACGGCGAGCAACAGGATAACCCTTTTGGTTCAGTGCATTTTTGAGTTCTTCATCAGTGAGGGGCTTAGCTTTGTCTTCAGAATCGATAATCGTTTCCAAAGCTTTTCGAATTTCAATCGAAGAGACATCTTCTCCTTCGCTATTGGTCATTCCTTCGGAAAAGAAGGATTTGATCAATCGGGTACCGTATGGGGTGTCCACATATTTGCTATTGGCCACTCGTGACACCGTAGAGATGTCCATCTGAATAATAGAGGCAATGTCACGCAAAACCATCGGCTTAATTTTCTGCTCATCACCAGACAAAAAATATTCTTTTTGGTAATCCATAATGGCATTCATGGTAATGAATAAAGTGTGATTTCTTTGCTTTACTGCATCGATAAACCATTTGGCCGCATCGAGCTTTTGCTTGATAAACAATACAGCCTCTTGTTGGGCTTTACTTTTGACAGCGGACTCTTTATAGCCTTCCATCATATTTCTATACGAAGCTGAAACATGGAGTTCAGGAGCATTTCGTCCGTTTAAGCTAAGCTGCAATTCCCCATCCAAGATCCGAATCGTAAAATCGGGCGTAATTTGACTATTGATTTTGGTTGAAGAGGCATAGGAAGCTCCAGGTTTGGGATTGAGCTTTTCGATTTCAGCAATGGCCTCTTTGAGTTGGTTTTCATCAATATGGAGGGTACTCATCAGCTTGTCAAAGTGCTTTTTAGAAAAAGCTGAAAAGTGCGCTACAATAATTTCATAAGCAAGAGCAATAGAAGGAGTTTGTGACTTGCGTCGCAATTGAATGGCTAGACAATCTTGCAAGTCCAAAGCGCCAACTCCAGCCGGATCGAGTTGTTGTACTTTGTCTAGGACGTCTTGTACCTGATCTTCCTCTACATATAGGTTTTCAGTAAAGGCAAGGTCGTCCACAATATCTAGTAAACTTCTTCGGATATACCCCGTTTCATCGATGCTGCCAACCAAAAACCGTGCGATTTGACTCTCGGTTTCACTCATGCTAAAGGTTCGCATTTGATCCATTAAAAACTGTGTAAAGCTAATCCCTGCAGCGTACGGGACTTGCTTCTCGTCATCGTCTGGACTGTAATTGTTAGCATGGAGACGGTAAGCGGGAATTTCATCATCACTCAAATACTCATCGATATTGATATCGTCGGTTTCTATAAGCTCGCGATCTTCTTCTTGGGGATTGTCCAGATCTTCATTTTCAAGAGTCTCTTTTCCCGCTTCAAGCGCGGGATTTTCCTCTAATTCCCGATGAAGTTTTTGCTCAAAAGAAAGCGTAGGCAACTGAATCAGTTTCATCAACTGAATCTGCTGCGGAGATAGCTTTTGTGATAGCTTGAGGTTGAGCTGTTGTTTGAGCATGACAACGATTTACGTTACTAATCGAAAGGTACAAAAACCTTGGAAGATGGGTGTTTTCTAAAATGATGCATTTTGAGGAGTGCGTGGATAAGGAATCACATCACGAATATTTGACATGCCTGTGGCAAACTGAACCAAGCGTTCAAAGCCCAATCCAAATCCAGCATGAGGAGCGGTTCCAAAGCGACGTAAATCCAAGTACCAATCGAGTTCTTTTTCGTCGATACCCATTTCTGTCATACGTTTTTGGAGAACGTCCAAACGCTCTTCGCGCTGGGCGCCACCTACCATTTCGCCGATTCCTGGAAACAGTACATCCATTGCGCGTACCGTTTTTCCATCTTCATTGAGACGCATATAAAACGCTTTAATATTGGCAGGATAGTCAAACAAAATCACAGGGCTGCTAAAGTGTTTTTCCACCAAGTAGCGTTCGTGTTCACTTTGCAAATCGACTCCCCACTGATCGACAGGAAATTTAAATTTCTTCTTTTTATTGGGCTTAGAATTTCGCAAAATATCGATCGCCTCGGTATAGGACAAACGAACAAATTGGTTGTCGACAATAAAATGCATCTGTTCGAGCAATCCCATTGGTCGCCGTTCTATTTGTGGTTTTGTCTTTTCTTCATTTGCCAAACGCTGATCCAAAAAGGCTAGGTCGTCTTGGCAGTGATCCAATACATAGCAAAGTATATTTTTGATAAAACCTTCTGCCAAATCCATGTTCTGGTCAAGATTATAGAAGGCAACTTCTGGTTCAATCATCCAAAATTCAGATAAATGCCGTGAGGTGTTTGAGTTTTCTGCTCGAAACGTAGGTCCAAAAGTATACACCTTACCCAAACCCATTGCATAGGTCTCTGCCTCGAGTTGCCCAGAGACCGTAAGATTGGTTTCCTTACCAAAAAAGTCCTTTGTGAAATCTGCTTCACCAGATTCGTTAAGGGGTGCTTGCTTGGGGTCGAGGGTGCTAACACGAAACATCTCTCCTGCTCCCTCAGCATCACTGCCCGTAATAATCGGGGTATGTACATAATAAAACCCTTCTTTTCTAAAATATTCATGAACCGCAAAGGATAGGGCAGAGCGAACTCGCATCACAGCAGAAAATGTGGAGGTTCGAACACGAAGGTGTGCATTCTCTCTCAAAAATTCAAAACTGTGTTTTTTCGGTTGAATGGGGTATTGGTCGGGGTCAGAGTCGCCAAGGATTTCAATATGGCTCACTTGTAGTTCGTATTGTTGTCCTTTACCCTGACTTTCGACAAGCGTTCCTTCGATCTGCACTGCAGCACCAGTGGTAATTCTTTTGAGAAGCTCTTCATCGGTTTGTTCAAAATCAACCACACACTGTAGGTTATTGAGCGTTGAACCGTCATTGATGGCGATAAAACGATTGGCGCGGAAGGTGCGAACCCATCCTTGAAGAGTTAGGGTTTGCCCCACATGAGAGCCAGAAAAAAGGGATTGAATACGCTGTGTGTTCATGAAATCGATTTTCGGCTACAAATATACTTCATTTTAAAAGCACCCAACTTAGCTTTCTTCACGCTCAGCGAGAATATCAATTGGAGGTTCTTTTAAGGTTCGTTCATTGGCAATACTTTCCTCTAGCGAGAGTAAGAGAGACGGCAAAAGAATCAGGTTGGCTAGCATCGCAAATAGCAAGGTTGCGGACACCAATCCTCCCAAAGCAACCGTGCCGCCATAGCTTGAAATCATAAAGACTGAAAACCCAAAAAACAAAACGATAGATGTGTAAAACATACTCACGCCTGTTTCACGAAGTGCCAAATACACAGACTTTTTGATTTTCCATTTGTTGGCTTGGAGTTCTTGTCGGTATTTCACCAAAAAATGGATGGTATCATCAACAGATATCCCAAAGGCAACACTAAATACCAAAATGGTGGAAGGTTTGATCGGAATTCCTAAAAATCCCATCATTCCCGCAGTGAGAATAAGTGGGATAATATTGGGAATCAAGGAAATGAGAATCATGCGGAAGGAACCGAATAAATAGGCCATAAAGAGCGCAATCAGTAAAATTGCTAGTGAGAGAGACAAAACCAAATTGCGCACCAAAAATCGAGTCCCTTTTAAATACCCAAGTGCCTTACCCGTGACTTGGGTATCAAATCGATCTGCAGGGAAGATTTGACCGACAGCCACCAATAAATCACTTTCGATTTCTTCCATTCGTTCGGTGTTGACATCTTTGAGCATGGTGGTCACACGGAGATATTGACCGGTACTGTCAATCAAGCTTTCAGCCATTCCCTCGGCAGACAAACTGTTGTTGACATAAGATCCTACAAACGAATACTCTTGCCTTGTTGGCATGCTAAAGTATCGTGGATTGCCATTGTAATAGGTCTGCTTGGCATACTTGGCGACATGGGCAATGGACAAGGGTTCAGAAAGTTCTGGCACACTTCTGATGTGCGCGGCCAACCTCTCAACCCGATTGAGTGTTGATAGTTGGGTAGCGCCATTTCTTCGTTTGGTATCGACCATGACCTCAATGGGCATCACCCCACTCATTTGGCTTTCAAAAAACCGAATGTCTTCAAAGAAATTTGCTTTTTTAGGTAGATCATCGATGATGGTTCCAGACAGTTTGATTTGGTAAATCCCAATAATACTCATCATCAGCGCGATAACAGATGCAAAGTACACAGCGACACGCTGTTGGCGTACAACTTTTTCCATCCAGTCGATAAAACCATTCATCCAGTTGCTGTTCAGGTGTGCAAGATGCTTTTGCTTGGGGAGACTCATATAGCTGTAAAGAATCGGGATCACAAAGAGCGATAATATAAAGAGCAGCATAATATTGACTGCGGCGACCAGACCAAACTCGATAAGCAGTTTGCTATTGGTCAGTGTGAACGTGGCAAAACCCAAAGCCGTTGTCATATTGGTCATCAGGGTAGCATTTCCAATTTTTGTAATCACGCGTTGTAGAGATCGTGCTTGGTTGCCGTGTTTTTTGACTTCGTGTTGGTATTTGTTGATCAGGAAAATGCAATTGGGTACCCCAATCACAATCACAATGGGCGGAATGAGCGCAGTGAGTACGGTAATTTCAAATCCAAAAAGACCTAAAATTCCAAAGGCCCACATCACCCCGATGACAACCACCACCATAGAGATAAAAGTGGCACGATAGGATTTGAAAAAGAAAAAGAAGATCAAGGTCGTGACCAATGCGGCCACGATAACAAACATGCGAATCTCGCTCAGGATGGTACCGGCGTTAATCGTTCGGATATAGGGCATACCCGAAATATGGATATCAAAACCAGTATCGGTCTCAAAGGCAAGTATCTTGGGCAAGAGTTCGTTATTGACAAAAAGCTCTCGTTCTTTGGCGTTGACGACTTCTTTTTTAAGGGTGAGGATGGTCAGGTAAACCTCGGTTTCTGGATTGAGGAGGACACCGTGAAAAAAGGGTGATTTTTCAAGGAGTTGTTTTTCCAGCCGATCCACCTCTTTTTGGTTACGTGGCAGCTGATAGGGGACATCCTCTACAACAAAATTTTGTTGTCTTGCATTTTTCTTGAGTTGTTTTAGATTCCCGATTCCAGAAACAGTGGCAATCGCATGATGATCTTCAAACGACTTGGTCAGTGCGCTCCATTGTTGGATGTTTTCTGGACGAAAGAAAGTCGAGTCTTGGATTGCCAAAACGATCAGGTTGCCTTCATCGCCAAAGCGATCGACAAAAGATTGATATTTGAGGTTAAATGGATGATCGTCTGGAAGTAGACTGGCTTCATTGAAGCTAAACCGCATATTTTTCCACTGCATTCCTAAAAACACAGTTGTTGCGATAATCAACAAGATGCAAATAATCCGATTGCGGAGAATGAGAGAGGCAACAGTACTCCAAAATCGAGTGGTAACCCATTTTATCATAGCAATATGAGACGTCTATTTTTGATCAGACTGTCATGATTTCGTCTTCTTTCGAAGCGTATTTATCGTCAATTTTTTTGATGTAATCATCGGTAAGGGTTTGTACATCAACTTCTGCATTTCCCAATTGATCCTCGGAAAGGTCTATATTTTTCAGTTCATTGTTAGCATCTTTACGTGCATTTCGAACACCTACCTTTGCGTTTTCTGCTTCAGATTTGGCGAGTTTAACCAAATTTCTTCTTCGTTCTTCGGTCAGCGGTGGGATATTGATAATCACCGACTCCCCATTGTTGGATGGATTAAAACCGAGATTCGCAACAAGAATCGCTTTTTCAATTTCAGGGATCATCGTTTTGTCCCAAGGCTGAAGGGATAGGGTTTGCGCATCAGGGGTATTGATATTTGCCACCTGACTCAAGGGCGTTTGGGCACCATAGTACTCCATTTTTACAGTGGATAGCATGGCGGGATTTGCCTTTCCAGCACGGATATTGACAAATGCTTTTTCGAGATGGTCAAGCGATTTTTCCATTGCCTCTTTGACAACATCCATGATAAAACTAATTTCTTCCATCGTGTTTAATTTACCGTAGTTCCAATATGTTTTCCAGCAACGACTTGCTCAAGGTTGCCGGGCGTATTCATGTCAAAAACAACGATGGGCAAATCGTTTTCTTGGCTGAGAGTAAAGGCCGTGCTGTCCATTACTTTAAGTCCTTTTTGAAGAACATCATGAAAACTGATGGACTCAAACTTGACCGCATCTTTATTTTTTTCAGGGTCAGCATCATAGATGCCATCCACACGAGTACCCTTTAAAATCACATCGGCATCTACTTCAATGGCGCGAAGTACGGCTGCGGAGTCGGTTGTAAAAAAGGGATTTCCCGTACCAGCTCCAAAGATCACCACGCGTCCTTTTTCCAAATGGCGAACTGCACGGCGTTTGATATAGGGTTCTGCAATCGCTTCGATTTTAAGGGCCGTTTGCAGTCGGGTTTGTACATCTGCATCTTCCAAAGCACTCTGCAGGGCAAGACCATTGATAATGGTTGCCAGCATACCCATATAGTCGCCTTGCACACGATCCATTCCATTACTCGCGCCAGCAACCCCTCGAAAGATGTTCCCACCGCCAATGACAATGGCAACTTCAACCCCTTGTTCGACGACGTTTTTGATTTCACTGGCATAGCTGGCCAAACGCCGTGGGTCAATCCCATGAGTGCGATCACCCATAAGCGCTTCTCCACTGAGTTTTAAAAGAATCCGTTTGTATGGCATGAGTCGTATTTGTGCAAATATAACCAAAAACCCTCTTGATATCAGCCCAAAAAAAAACCTCGAGCAATCAAGGTTTTTTTAATTCATATTATGTGTAAATTTTTACACCAAAGAGACTCGTTTAAAGCCCGTAACGGTTAGCCCAGCATCAACAGACTTTACATAGTCGCTCACGCTTTGTTTAGCATCCTTGATATAGGCCTGATTGACCAAGGTATTATCTTTAAAGAAACGTTTGAGTTTCCCTTTGGCGATATTGTCGAGCATGGCCTCTGGCTTTCCTTCCTGACGGAGTTGGTCTTTGGCAATCTCAATCTCTTTTTCAACTGTTGCGGCATCCACACCCTCTTCGTTTAGGGCGATGGGATTCATCGCAGCAGCTTGCATCGCTACGTTTTTGGCGGCCTCAGCAGCCCCATCTACTCCAGCAGACAAGCTGGTGAGGGTTGCAATTTTGTTTCCAGCGTGGATATACGAACCGACAAACGCACCTTCGAGGCGTTCAAATCCACCGATTTCGATTTTTTCTCCGATGACTCCTGTTTGCTCTGTGAGCTTATCAGCAACAGACATCCCGCTGAAGTCCGCAGCTAAAAAACTGTCCAAACTATCATGTGTCAGTGCCACGTCAGCCAATTGGTTGGCAAGGGTCACATAGCTTTCGTTTTTGGCAACAAAGTCCGTCTCACAGTTCACCGATACAATGACACCAACAGTAGCATCATCATTTACTCTGGCGATAACAGCCCCTTCAGAAGAATCACGATCTGCGCGATTCGCAGCTACTTTTTGACCCTTCTTACGAAGAACTTCTACGGCAGTATCAAAATCACCCTCGGCTTCTACCAGAGCTTTTTTACAATCCATCATTCCTGCTCCAGTTGCTTTGCGGAGCTTGTTTACATCAGCTGCACTTATTTTTGACATACGATCAATGATTTAGGCGGACAAAGCCGCAATTAATTCTGCTTTTTTCATTTTGCTGTATCCAGAAACTCCAGCTTCTTTGGCCAGTGCCTTTAAGTCGGCTACCGTCTTTCCACTCAAGTCTTCTGCAGCTGTTTCGACAACCTCTTCAGTAGGTGCTGATTCAGCTTCTGCAGTTTCGGTTTCTTCTACAACTGGTGCTGTTTCTTCGACAGCTTCGGGAGCTGCCTCAGCAACAACTTCTTCAGTTGTGCCCTTTGCATCAGCCGTTTCTGGAACGACTTCACCTTCGCTACTCGCTGCATTGGCTTCATCGCGTTCTTTTTTGCGCTCGCTTGTACCAGCGGCTACGGCCTCTGTGACCAGTCCTAAAATCTTATCAATCGATTTTGAGGCATCGTCATTGGCAGGAATGGCAAAATCAACATCGCGAGGATCGGCGTTGGTATCTATCATCGCAAAAATCGGAATATTGAGTTTTTGTGCCTCGCGAACAGCGATGTGTTCCCGGCGCGTATCGACAATAAACAAAGCACCTGGCAAACGAGTCATGTCCGAAATAGAACCGAGGTTCTTTTCGAGTTTGGCACGCATACGCTCGACTTGTAATCTTTCTTTTTTGGAGAGGGTGTTAAAGGTGCCATCTGTTTTCATCCGATCAATCGCAGCCATTTTTTTAACCGCTTTTCGAATGGTGACAAAGTTGGTCAACATACCCCCAGGCCAGCGCTCGGTGATATAAGGCATACTCACTTCACTCGCTTTTTTGGATACGATATCCTTCGCTTGTTTTTTTGTCGCCACAAACAAGATTTTTCGACCAGACGAAGCAATTTTGTGAAGTGCTTGCTGAGCTTCCTCGATTTTTGTGACGGTTTTGTAAAGGTTGATGATGTGAATCCCGTTGCGCTCCATGTGAATGAAGGGCGCCATATTGGGGTTCCATTTTCTTGTAAGGTGACCAAAGTGGACACCAGCTTCTAGTAAGTCTTTGACTTCTATTTTTGACATTGTTGTTTTCGTTTACGTTCCCTGAATAGCAATGAACAAGTGGCGAATTTCGGCCTTCCTCATTTAGATGCTAAACTAATGGCAACAAATTATACACTAATTAATGAACTTATTGTTATGCCAATCCAAACAAACGGTTATCGTTTGGAGAATTGGAATTTTTTACGGGCTTTTTTCTGCCCAAACTTTTTACGCTCAACCATACGAGGGTCTCTAGTGAGTAATCCTTCGGGTTTTAATGCAGAGCGGTGCTCTTCATCAACGGTACACAAGGCACGTGAAATCCCAAGACGAATCGCCTCAACCTGACCGGTTGGCCCACCACCTGTTACCGTCACATTGAGGTTGTATTTCCCCAAGGTGTCCGTTAGCGAGAATGGCTGAATGATTTTGTACTGATGTGTTGCAGTTGGAAAATAAGAATCTAATGACTTTTTATTAATCGTAACTTCCCCTTTACCTTGAGACATATAAACGCGAGCGACTGCGCTTTTACGACGACCAATGGTATGAATCATTTCCATATTACTTTAATTCGTTGATGTTAACAGCTGTTGGTTTTTGGCCATCATAAGAGTGCTCTGCTCCAGCAACAACATAGAGGTTGCGAAACAATTCAGCTCCCAATTTGTTTTTGGGTAGCATTCCTTTAATGGACTTTTCAACCAAGCGCGTTGGATTTTTTTCATGGATTTCACTAGCTGTCAAACTGCGCTGACCACCGGGATAACCTGTATGGCGGATATAGGTTTTGTTGTTCCACTTGTCGCCAGTGAGTTTGATTTTGTCAGCATTTAGTACGATGACGTTATCACCACAATCTGCATGAGGCGTAAAGCTGGGCTTGTACTTTCCTCTCAAAAGCTTGGCAACCTTAGACGAAAAACGCCCCAAAACTTGATCCGCAGCATCAACTACAACCCACTGTTTATCAGCGTTTTTCTTGTTGATTGAGACGGTTTTGTAACTTAATGAATCCACTACTTTTTCTTTAATACTTTGTTTAGTTCCGTTTCAGTTCACTGAAAACGGGCTGCAAATGTACAATTAATAGAGTAAAAAGCAAACCAAAAAAAGAAAATCAATGCGCTTCGAGCCAATTCGTGCCTGTTCCCACATCTACTACGAGAGGGACTTGAAGTATGTAGGCCTGTTCCATTTCGGTTTTGATCATGCTTGTCAGCGTGTCGAGTTCGGATTTCTTGGCGTCAAATACCAGCTCATCATGCACTTGTAAGAGCATTTTGGATTCAAAATCGTTTAGTTTTTCATGGATCCGCAACATGGCAATTTTGATGATATCCGCAGCACTCCCTTGAATGGGCGCATTGACGGCATTTCGTTCTGACGCTCCACGAACAATACTATTTTGAGAATTGATATCCTTGAGGTAGCGACGACGACCCAAAACGGTTTCGACATAGCCATTCTCACGTGCAAAATCGACTTGCTGACGCATATAGCTTTTTAACTGCGGATAGGTTTCATAATAGGCATCAATCAAGGCCTTGGCTTCGGATCGGTTCAAGCTGGTTTGGTTGCTCAACCCAAAAGCTGATACGCCATATACAATCCCAAAGTTGACCGTTTTGGCTTGACTTCGTTGCTCTCGGCTCACGTCTGCCAATGCCACGCCAAACACCTTGGCAGCGGTACTGGCATGAATATCTTCGCCCTTTTGAAAGGCCTCTTGCATTTCTGTATCTCCACTTAAGGATGCAATCACACGCAATTCGATTTGTGAATAATCCGCCGCGAGTAAGACATGCTCGTCATCGCGCGGGACAAAGGCCTTGCGAACCAACTGGCCTCGCTCGGTTCGAATCGGAATATTTTGCAGGTTGGGGTGGTTGCTACTCAGTCGTCCTGTGGCTGCGACCGCCTGATTGAAAATCGTATGGACACGATCTGTTTTGGGGTTCACCTGTTCGGGAAGGGCCTCGATGTAGGTATTGCTCAGCTTTTTGACCGACCTCCACTCCAGAATATCAGCAACAATCGTATGGTCTTTTGCCAAATAAGAAAGCACATCTTCAGCAGTAGAATACTGCCCAGTTTTGGTTTTTTTGGGTTTGTCAACAAGCTTGAGTTTGTCAAACAAGATGGGACCCAATTGTTTGGGCGAAGCCAAGTTAAAGCGTTCCTCAGCTTGCTCATAGATTCGCTCCTCTAGCACTGCGGTTTCTTCTCGAAACTGAACCGCCAATTTGTCCAGATAGCCCACGTCGATACGGATACCTGCGCTTTCCATGGCTGCCAAAACATTGACCAAAGGCAATTCGATATTGGTAAACAAATCGATAACTTCCTCGGACGCGAGTTCCGAAATAAAATGATTTTTGAGTTGAAGGGTAATATCGGCATCTTCAACAGCATATTTGGTTTGTTTGTCGATCGGCACATTGCGCATCGACCCTTGATTGGGACCTTTTTTTCCGATCAATTCGGTAATGGGTTGTGGTTTGTAACCCAAATAAGTCTCAGCCAAGATATCCATATTATGACGCATATCGGGATTGATCAGATAGTGTGCAATCATGGTGTCAAAGATGGGGGCATGAACCGCCATACCGTATTGCTGCAACACCTTGATATCGTATTTGAGATTGTGTCCTACTTTTTCGATAGTTGGACAATGAAAAAAAGGGGTAAAATAGGCGAGTTTGGTTTCACAGGCCGTGCGATCTTCAGGGAAAGGAAGGTAATAGCCCGTTCCTTTTTCCCAACTAAAAGCAATGCCAACGAGTTCGGCAGAGAGTTCATCAAGCCCTGTGGTTTCGGTATCAAAGCAAACCGATTTTTGTTGCAACAACCACTCCAGTAACATTTCTTGTTCTGTTTCGGTTTGGATACTTTGGTACAGGTGATTGCTAGTCGATAAGCTTGCATACGTATCATCAACGCTGACCTCTCCTGCTCCAGGTTGATTGAACAAATCAAATACGGGTGGGGCGCTCTTTCTGGGTTCAGTAGAAGGACTTTCTGTTTGTTCCTCCTTGGAAAACAGCTTGAGAAAACGTTCTCCTAGGCGTCGAAATTCCAACTCACGAAAAATGTCTTGTACTTCCTCTGTGTTAGGTTGGGTGAGCTCATAGCTTTTTTCGTCAAAGGATATGGGTACATCCAACAAGATGCGAGCAAGTTTTTTGGACAGCACTCCGAGTGCTTTATTTTCTTCGATTTTTTCTTTGAGCTTTCCTTTGAGTTCATGCGTATTGGCCAGCAGATTTTCCATCGAACCGTATTGCGCCAAAAACTTTTTTGCGGTTTTATCTCCCACGCCTGGCAAGCCCGGTATGTTGTCAACAGAGTCTCCCATCATGCCCAAGTAGTCGATGACTTGCTCTGGATGGTCGATTTCAAATTTTTCTTTTACTTCATCTACCCCCCAAATTTCGATTCCATTTCCCTGACGTGATGGGCGGTACATAAAAATATTTGGAGAGACCAGTTGAGCAAAATCTTTATCGGGGGTCATCATATACACATCAAAACCCTCTTTTTCAGCTTGTTTTGCAAGGGTTCCGATGATATCATCGGCTTCATAACCTTCCTTTTCAATCACGGGGATTTGCATGGCTTTGAGCAGGTTTTGGATATAGGGAACAGCAATTCGAATGGCTTCAGGCGTTTCGGGACGATTCGCTTTGTATTCGGTAAACATCTCTTTCCGATCGACCGATCCGCCCTTGTCAAAAGCAACAGCCAGATAGTCGGGTTTTTCCCGATTGATCAGGTCAAACAAAGAGTTGGTAAACCCCATGATGGCACTCGTGTCCATCCCTTTGGAATTGATTCTTGGATTTTTGATAAACGCATAATACCCTCTAAAAATCAAGGCGTAAGCGTCAAGTAGGAATAGTTTTTTGTCGTT
Organism: Flavobacteriaceae bacterium; assembly: GCA_022425505.1. Lineage (GTDB taxonomy): Bacteria > Bacteroidota > Bacteroidia > Flavobacteriales > Flavobacteriaceae > UBA724. Next base: position 18,992 of record JAKMFI010000030.1, read on the forward strand.
TGCCATGGTTGGATACCAAAAATAGGAATTATTATGCGAATGATTTAACTATAATGTCTTGGATTAAGATTACAATTCATATCTGTATTTTATGCCAATTCAATTCATTTTAGAACAAAATACTATTTTAGCAAGACTTGATGATGTAAAAAAAGTCTCGTTATGTCAAAATTTGGTGACATCATTGATGCGAAAATTCCGATCCTCCTCAACTTTTATTCTGATTTGGATGAGTCTTCTGCGGAGATGCATGCGGTATTGCGTGACGTTGCTGCTGCCATGGGTGATCATGGTAAAGTCATCAAAATCGATGTGGAAAAAAACCCCAAACTTTCAGAAGCACTTCGCGTGCGGGGGTTGCCAACTCTAATGATTTATAAAGGTGGTGAAATGGTCTGGCGACAAAGTGGAGGTCAAGATGCCAATACCATTATTTCGTTGATGAAAGACTTTGTTTAGTTGAGAAAAGCAAACTGACCAACTGTTTCCGTATAGGTGCTTTGCACTTTTTCAACAACTTCTAAATCTGTTTCGTTTCGCTTGACGGTAGACACCAAGCTTTTATAGGCCTCGACTTCAATGCCAATTTCCATTTCAAAATACGTCAATTGCTCCTTCTCTAGGGTCAAAAAACGATTGAGCAGGTCGATGTATTGCTGGGCGATATGTCCACTGAGCTCGCGCGCCAATTCCAGTTGATCAGCCGCATATAAGCCAGCGACAAAAGGGGTGAGCTCGGTGTAGAAGTCATATTTTCCATAAATATAGCTAAACGGCAATATCGACTCGTAGAACGGATCGTATATGGCAGCTAGCGTTTCGTAATCTCTGGCTTGGACAACTTCGGTCAGCAAGCTTTTGTATCGCTCCACATTCCCGACAAGGTCTTCCATAAGCGCCAATTGGTCGTCATTGTCCCACTGTGCATAGTAGCGCATATATTCTTGATAGCCAGTTGCGACCTTTTGCACAATCTGTTGGGCTTTTTCTGTAGCCCCTGCACGATAATAGGCACTCGCTATGGGGGTGACCAAGCTGTAATAGCCAAAAGTCTCAATCGGCATTTTTTCCATGGCGAGGTCGAGAACAGCGATTGCTTTTTCAGCTTGTTCTTCCTCAAGTAAGGCATTGGCCAATCGTGTGATATTAGATCGGAACGAGATGCTATTTTTTCTTGTTTCGGGATCGTGGTAAATGTCTGGGCTATCCGAATTTCCCCAGTCCCACTTCATCACGATATCATACATGAGATTGGCATCTATTCGACCCATTGATTGGTAGGGATTGTTCGGATCAAGAGGGGTTTTGATCGGTACGAGTTTGTAGACCAAACCATCGAGTTGTAAATAGTCTTTCATCCAAAAATACTCGCTAGCGTCATAGCTACCGCCTGTAAAATAAATCGGTCGTTCCCAGTCGTTGTTGTGCAGAATGTCAAGCATCATCAATCGATTTTTATATAGTCCTGATGTGGGAAGATCGATATCGATATAATCGACAATGAGTTCTGCGTCTTCGGGCTTGACCACTCCACTTTTCAATACGTTTTCTTTATTGACAGGCACTCGAATTTGGTTGGTCGGGTAATAAATCATTTGTTGGGTTGACTTGGGGATATTGGTTATTGAAACGTCATATTGCTCGAGAAGAAACTTATACTGCGTCCGCGGTTGGTCACTACTCACCCACCGCATAAAGTCATTCAATGACCAGCGAACTGAGTCGAGCAGTGCCTCGTGCTTGATATAATCCCGTACACCATAGGCATATTGGCGATGCTCGAGTTGGGAGGGGATCGGTGAGCTGGTGTAGGTACGTCGTTTGAGCTGATCAATATACCAGTCAGTTGCCAGAAGTTGGGTGTTGATGCTACGCACATCCGTTCGATACCCTTCAATTTCTTGCGCATACCAAATGGCAAAGGTGTCATTATCTCCAATGGTAAAAATCATGGCATCAACATCTTCCTCCACAGAGTCCAGATAGGCCTTTGCGGTTGACTGTGCGGTATACCGACTCGAGCGGTCGTGATCGTCCCAGTTTTCGGAGGCTAAAAGTACGGGTACGCAGAGCAAACTCAGTACTCCGACAATCGGAACGGCGATACGAGGACGAAGAAAAGACTGGATTCGTTCGGAAAGGGCAAGTACCCCCAAACCAATGAAAATACTAAAGGCATAAAACGAACCAACCAAGGCATAGTCACGCTCACGCGGTTCAAAAACCCGTTCGTTGAGATAGACTTTGAGCGCCAGTCCCGTAAACAAAAACAGCAATAGCATCACCCAAAACCGTTTGGGGTCTTTGCGGTATAAAAAGGCAAATCCCAAAATCCCCATCAGCAGGGGTAACATATAGTATTTATTTTTTCCTTTGTTGTTGGCCAGTTCGCTAGGCAACATATCTTGCGGACCCAAACGCCAATTGTCGATAAATGGAATCCCACTGATCCAGTTGCCATTGACGGGGTCTAGCTTTCCTTGAAGATCGTTTTGACGCCCAGAGAAATTCCACATAAAATACCGCCAATACATATACCCCATTTGGAAGTCAAACATATAGTGGAGATTGTCAAAAAACGAAGGCTTTTCGATGTCGAGATAGGCAGCATAGGTCGTTAGGAAATTGTGATACTCATCTACATCTGCTCGACCTTCGTTCCACTCGCTGATAAACGTGTTTACGGCCTCCACAAGATCTTCTTCGTTCCGGTACTCGGGTTTGACATCAAAGTCAACCGTACCATAGTAAGTCATATAGTTGATTGCATTCCCACTGCTCCACATTCTCGGCAATATGCCTTCGTGCTTGCTGTTACTATTGATCTGCGCATTTTCCCATGCATTAACAATAATATACCGACCTGTTTTATCGTCTTTTTCGTACTTGGGCTTAGCGTCAACATAGGGCGTATTTTCGTCCTGTCCAGCATACATATCGGTAAACATCGGTCCATAAAACAAATGGGTATCTGGATATTGTTCGAGGTTGTAATAGGCCAGCAATGCACGCGCATCTGCGGGTGCGTTTTCATTGATAACTGTGTTCGCATTGGCACGAATGGGCAGCATAAGCCAAGACGAAAACCCAACGAGAATAAATAAGACACAGAGGAGAGCGGTATTGAGTTGTACCCAGCTTTTGCGGTGCGTCAGTTTGAGGGTGTACACAAAAAACGCAACGAGTGAAAGTGCAGCGGTAATGGTTCCCGAGTGAAAAGGCAAGCCAATTTGATTGACAAAAAACACTTCGGCATAGCCAAAATAGGCAAGTGTACTCGGAAGGAGGAGTTTAAATATAAAAAGCAAAACCGCTACGGATAGGATATTGGCCAACACAAACCCTTTTATCGTCACGGTCTCTGTGGTTTTAAAATAGTACATTATTCCGATGGCAGGGATGGTCAAAAGCCCCATAAAATGAACACCAAAAGAAAGACCAACAACAAAAGCAATCAGCACCAACCAGCGATCGCCACGCGGTTTGTCCATATCGGCTTCCCAGCGTAGCCCTAGCCAAAAGAGGATAGATAGGATACAAGTCGCCATGGCATAGACTTCTGCCTCCACGGCATTAAACCAAAAACTATCGGTGTATGCAAATCCAAGAGCACCGACAAGTCCGGCGATCAAAACAAGGATTTGGGTGTGATTATCATCGGTTTGTTCGCTTACCAAACGACGCGCAACCCCTGTAATCGTCCAAAACAAAAACAAGACCGTAAAGCTACTCGCCAATACCGACATCATATTGACCGACAGGGCGATATATTCCGCATTGGGAGCGAGGACGGCAAACACCGCTCCAACCATTTGAAAAAATGGAGCACCCGGCGGGTGACCAACTTGCAACTTGGCAGCGGTAGCAATATATTCTCCACAATCCCAATAGCTTGCAGTGGGTTCGACAGTGAGCAGGTAGGAGAGGAGTGAAATCGCAAAAGCAAACCATCCCAATCTCAGATTCCAAACGCGAAAATTCATCTGTGGTTTTTGGAGTTACGAATGTACAACATTCTCATTGTGTTAAGAAATCAAAATAGAAGTATTGGCATTATCAAACTTTGTTTTATTTTTGCAGCGCTATTAGCCTATGGTGGTTCTGGCAACCTGCCTACGTCAGGCAGGCACGCCAAGCCAAGAAATAGCAGTTTACTGGCCTATGGTGTAACTGGTAACACGTCTGATTTTGGTTCAGAAGAGTCTAGGTTCGAGCCCTAGTAGGCCAACAATTAGAATCCCGTCTAAACAGGCGGGATTTTTTTATGTCTTTGTTTTGTCATGTTTACCTACGGCAGGCAGGTCCCCGAAAGCGGGAGTCCATTGTTCCCATAGCGTACAATGCGTACCCTTACCGATGGATGCCGTGTTAGGCACGGCATAACAAAAACCCCTATTCACTGGAAACGATTCACAAACAACGCCTATACCAATTTAAGATTCGGTCTGTATCAGCATGCGTTCGCGCCACAGCATAGAGCCCAAGGCCAGACTGGAAACGACCAAATAGCCCATCCAAGCCCAGTAAAGAATAGGCGAAATAGTTGCCAATACCCACTGCAGTACAACAAAGGAGATGGCGATTCGAAACCACTCAAATCCGATACTCCATTTGTATTGATCCATAACACTGGTGTATCCAAAAACGGCAGCAAACAAGGCCATGCCAATGGCAGTGGCATGCAAAGGGGACAAGTCCCCAAAATGGTAGAGCATCAGCAGCAGTAACCCCATGGTCGCGCAAAAGTGAAACAATGCCCAGTATGCGAGGGAATGCTTGTAGTGGGGTGCATATTTTTGCTGTTGGGTTATGTCGGCAATCACCGTCTTTGGGTGCGATTGCTTGACATCTTCGGGTCGCCAGCCGGTGGGCATCAACCACAAGCGGAATTTGTCCCTCCACCGTTTGGTGTGCCAAGCATCGAGGGCTAGTCCCCATAGGTGCTGAAAGTTGATCCATAACGGATTCCACGACTGCACGGGCTTGAGTACGCCATATACAGGTGGCTCGTCATAGAGTTCTTCCTGAAAGGTGCCAACATGCGGTCCCATACACAAAAAATTGCACTGAGGTTTTTGTCGATATAAATCGGGTTGATGGCATGATGAACGCGGTGCTGAGATGGGGTCACAATAATATACTCCAACCACCCGAGTTTCCCAATGTGTTGGGTGTGATACCAAAACTGACCAAAGAGATGAAGGGGCGCCAAAATGGCAATGACCTCTTGCGGAATTCCCAGAACAGCAGCGGGAATCATAAACAAGGCACCATAACCAAGAATATTGGAAATGCTTTGACGTAGTGCACAGGCCATATTGAACTCTTCACTACTGTGGTGAATGATGTGTTGGTTCCAGAAAAAATTGATTTTGTGATTGAGACGATGCGACCAGTAAGACGCAAAATCGATACAGATAAAGGCAGCGAGGTAAAGCCAAAGATCCGCTTCGATCTGGGTGATGGCAAGTTGTTGACTCAGCCAAGGATAGGAAATCAAAATCACAACCAAACCAAGTGTGTCTTTAAGGATATTGGTCAGTCCCGAGCTCAAACTTGAAATGGTATCCATAAACACATAGGTTTGTTTTCCTGTCGCATAGCCATAAATCAGCTCCGTCAGCATCAACACCATAAAGGCGGGAATGGCAATCAACAAGGCATTGGCATAAGCTTCCATAGTTGCGAATGTATGAATTTCAATGAGTTAGAAAAAGTTTGTTTGGTGATTAAGAAAAAACAAACTGGCAATATGATTTGGGTAAGTATTTCAAAACAATTATATTTGCACAAACATTCTGACTTACCATTGGGAGACTCTAAAAGTCCCCTTTTTTTTTAGATGGAATTTAAAGAAAACATACAGCTTTTGTTGGCGGAAGCCTTGTCATTACAATCCGATTTGTTTTTGATTGATCTACACATCGATGATCAATCGAGAGTTCAGGTGGTACTCGACGGGGACGATGGGGTTTCTTTGGAGCAATGCATCAAAGTGAGCCGCCACATCGAACATCAACTCGACAGGGAAGTACATGACTTCTCGTTGGAGGTGAGTTCGGCAGGCGCGACCCATCCGTTGCAAATGGTACGTCAATACAAAAAAAATATCGGCAGAAAACTGGCGGTACATACCACAGATAATGACAATTTTAAGGCCACACTCACGCAGGCAGATGATGATCAAATCACTTTGGAGTGGAAAGCCCGTGAACCCAAACCAATCGGTAAGGGAAAACACACCGTGGTCAAACAATTGCAAGTCCCATATAATCAAATCGAAAAAGCAACCGTTCAAATCCAATTTAAGTAATACACAATGGAAAATCTCGCATTAATCGAATCGTTCTCGCAGTTTAAAGATGACAAACTGATCGACCGTGTGACCCTCATGTCCATTTTGGAAGAGGTGTTTCGCAATACGCTTAAGCGTAAGTTTGGCACCGACGACAATTTTGACATTATCATCAACCCTGACAAAGGAGATTTGGAAATCTGGCGCAATCGCGTCGTGGTCAAAGACGGACAAGTCGAAGACGAAAATGAAGAAATCGAACTGAAAGAAGCGCGAAAAATTGAGCCCGACTTTGAAGTTGGTGAAGATGTGTCTGAAGAAGTAAAACTTTCGGATTTGGGTCGTCGATCGATCCTCTCCCTTCGTCAAAACCTTATCGCACGAATCAGTGAGCATGACAATACGATTATCTACAAACAATTTATCGAACTCGTCGGGGAGATTTATACCGCCGAGGTGCACCACGTGCGCAGTCGTGTTGTGATTTTGATCGATGACGACGGAAACGAAATCATCTTGCCAAAAGACCGTCAAATCCCGTCAGACTTTTTCCGTAAAGGCGATAGCGTTCGGGGTGTGATTGAAAGTGTAGAGCTCAAGGGTGCCAAGCCGAGTATTGTGATGTCGCGTACCGCGCCAAAGTTTTTGGAAAAACTATTTGAACAAGAAATTCCAGAAGTGTTCGATGGCTTGATCACCGTTAAAAAAGTGGTTCGCGTTCCTGGAGAAAAAGCAAAAGTTGCCGTGGATTCTTACGATGATCGTATCGATCCTGTCGGCGCTTGTGTAGGGATGAAAGGGTCTCGAATTCATGGAATTGTCCGTGAGCTTGGGAATGAAAATATCGATGTGATCAATTATACCAACAACAACCAGTTGATGATAACGCGTGCATTGAGTCCCGCTAAAATCACCAATATGACAATCGATGAAGAAAAGAAGACCGTAGAAGTGTATATGGATCCTTCAGAAGTTTCAAAAGCGATTGGTCGAGGTGGATTCAATATTCGTTTAGCAGGTCAACTCACGGGTTATGAGATCGATGTGTACCGTGAAGGGGCAGAGGAAGATGTTGAACTTACAGAGTTTTCGGACGAAATCGAAGGGTGGATTATCGAAGAGTTTCGCAAGGTTGGACTGGATACGGCCAAGAGTGTTTTGGAGCAAGAGGTCGAGGATTTGGTCAAACGAACGGACTTGGAAGAGGAAACCGTTGTCGAAGTCCGTAACATATTAAACGCAGAATTTTCGAGTTAACGGATTGAAATCCCTATTTTTGAACACCAATATAGAATATGTCTGAAGTCAAAACCATACGAATCAATAAGGTTCTCCGCGAGTTAAACATTTCCTTAGACCGCGCAGTAGAGCAGTTGGGAAAACATGGTTTTGAGATAGAGGCACGCCCTACGTCCAAAATTTCACAGGCGGAATACCAACTCTTGGTCGATGCTTTTCAGACCGATCGAAACAAAAAAGAAGCTTCAGAAGAGGTCAGCGAAGAAAAACGCAAAGAAAAAGAAGCTATTCGCCAGCGAATCGAAGAAGAGCAAGAGACAAAAACCCAAGTCGTTAAAGCTCGCACCGAACTCAAGGGTCTCAGCCAGGTCGGAAAAATTGATTTAGATCCGAAACCAAAACCCAAAGAGGAAGTCAAGGTTGAAAAAAGTACGGAAACTCCCAAAGCTGAATCGACAAAAACGGAAGAGCCAGCCGCAGAGACCGTAGCAAAACCCACTCCAGAAAAGCCGACTGAGCAAAAGCAAGCTGAACCAGAAAAAACAGCCACAGCCGATACAGAAAAGGTCACTACGAAGTACAAAAAGCTGACGGGACTAAAAATTGCAGGGGACAAAATTGATCTCAAAAAGTTTGATAAAAAAGAAACAAAGCCGAGTGCCGATAACAACGATCGCAAACGACGTCGCAAACGAATCACAAAGAATACGGGCCCTGGTGTAGGAAAACAAAACAAACCAAAACCACAACGGCAAAACCAGCCCACGCACGAAGAGCCAAGCGATGAAGAAATCCAAAAACAGATTCGGGAGACTCTAGAAAAATTACAAGGTAAAACCACCAAATCAAAAGGCGCAAAATACCGACGCGAAAAGAGAGACTCCCACCGTCAAAAATCCGAAGAGGATGCAGCCCAAGTTGAGGCGGATAGCAAGTTGCTCAAGGTTACCGAGTTTGTGACTGTTGGTGAGATTGCAACGATGATGGATATCAGCTCAACAGAAATTATTTCTGCCTGTATGACGCTGGGGATCATGGTGACCATGAACCAGAGACTGGACGCAGAAACCTTGTCAATTGTGGCGGAGGAATTCGGATATGCCGTTGAGTTTGTCACTGCAGATATCGAAGAAACAATCGACGAGCCAGAGGACAACCCCGATGATTTGGTGACTCGTGCGCCAATTGTGACTGTGATGGGTCATGTCGATCACGGAAAAACTTCCTTACTTGACTATATCCGTAAAACAAATGTAACCGCTGATGAATCAGGGGGGATTACCCAGCACATTGGTGCATACAGTGTAAATTTGGAAAGCGGGCAAAAAATCACCTTTTTGGATACCCCAGGTCACGAGGCATTTACCGCCATGCGTGCACGCGGAACTCAGGTAACTGACTTGGTCATCATCGTTATCGCTGCAGATGACAACATCATGCCACAGACCAAAGAAGCGATTAGCCATGCGCAAGCGGCCTCTGTTCCGATTGTATTTGCGATCAATAAAATCGATAGCCCAAACGCGAATCCAGACAAAATCAAAGAGGGTCTATCAGCAATGAATTTACTCGTTGAAGATTGGGGTGGTAAAATTCAATCGCATGACGTTTCCGCAAAACAAGGAACAGGAATATCTGAACTTCTCGAAAAAGTAATGCTTGAAGCAGAGCTATTAGAACTTAAGGCAAACCCTTCAAAAGCTGCGCAAGGAACAGTCGTCGAGGCCTTTTTGGACAAGGGTCGTGGATATGTGTCAACCATACTCGTGCAAGCGGGTACGATGCGAATTGGAGACTATATTCTTGCGGGTCAACACAGCGGTAAAGTACGTGCAATGCAAGACGAGCGCGGTAAAGAACTGTCTGAAGCAGGACCATCAACACCCGTATCCCTTCTTGGGCTAGACGGAGCACCCACTGCAGGCGACCGTTTCAATGTATTTGTTGAAGAAAAAGAAGCCAAACAAATTGCTGCCAAGCGCACCCAACTGGTGCGAGAGCAATCGGTTCGTACCCAACGCCATATCACTTTGGATGAAATTGGCAGACGAATTGCCCTGGGTGACTTTAAAGAACTCAATATCATCTTAAAAGGGGATGTTGACGGCTCGGTTGAGGCATTGACAGATTCCTTCCAAAAATTATCTACCGAAGAAATTCAGGTCAATATTATCCATAAAGGAGTTGGTGCCATCACGGAATCCGATGTGCTTTTGGCTTCCGCTTCCGACGCTATAATCGTTGGCTTTAATGTGCGACCTGTTGGTACCGCCAGACAATTGGCAGAAAAAGAAGAAATTGATGTGCGGAGTTACTCCATCATCTACGATGCGATCAATGATCTCAAAGACGCCATGGAAGGACTCTTATCTCCAGACATGAAAGAAGAGGTTCAAGGAAACGTAGAAATCCGTGAAACCTATAAAATTTCTCGTGTGGGTACCATCGCTGGTTGTATGGTGATGGACGGCAAAATCACACGCAATTCATTGGTGCGCATTGTGCGCGAAGGCGTTGTCGTTTACACGGGCACCCTTGCATCCCTCAAGCGATTTAAGGATGATGTGAAAGAGGTTACAAAAGGATACGATTGTGGGTTGCAAATCAAAGACTACAATGACATCAAAATCGGAGACACCATCGAGGCCTATATCGAGGTAGCTGTCAAGAAAAAACTCAAATAAAACCTAGGGCTTAAGCAAAAAGGCCTCAGGAAATTTCACCCGTAATGTATCAAGCGTTTGGATTCCCTCCAGGCGTGTTGCGAATTTACCAACACGGATTTTGTAGTTCGGAGTTTCAAAAGAGAGTTTGGCATAGCGACTTGGAAAAGCATTCGAAAAAGAGTCCAAATAGACTTTTGCTGCCTCGTAATTTCCAGAAAAAATTTGAATGGTGTACTGGTTTTTTGCCAATCGCTTTTTGTCCAGAGACAACTTGCGTTCGAGCACATCGTCAAGATTTTGAGGGGTTTTAACAACCAATGCGTTGTCTTGTGCGTGAAGTGAAAACGCAAATACAAACAAAATCACAAAACAAATGGGCTTTAAATACAACATAGTTTGCAAATAAAAGATTGCTGGGAAATTCCTGCAATTTTTTCTCGAAATTTGTTTAATTGTCTCAAAACAAAAAGACTATAATATATTGAATATCAGTACTTTAAATTAGTAATTTAGAATAAATATAAATTTACAATTCAAGTAGTTCTAAAGTTTTTAAAATGGGGTTTGTAACGTAATTTTGTAGATGTAAAAAACAAGGTATTTTCCTTGACTACCAAAACCAAAACATGACCAGGTTTTTTTGCCTAAATGTTCCCCAAGTCCGCGTTCTACTTTCCTTCGTGTTGGCTATTGCCTTCACCCTTCCAACTTACGCACAAGAAGCAGATGTTGATAAAGGGAAATCCCTTTTCAATATGAACTGTGCGGCCTGTCACAAGCTCAACAAACGCGCTGTCGGACCTGCTCTAGCGGGGGTTTCCCAGAAATACGAAAAAGAATGGCTGTATTCTTGGATCAAGAACTCCATGGCGATGGTCAAGTCTGGCGATCCACAAGCCGTTGCGATTTATGAGGAGTACAACAAGTCTGTGATGACTGCCTTCCCGCAGTTGAGTAACGAAGACATTGACAATATTCTCGCTTATACCGACTACACACCACCTGCACCTGCCGTACCAGCTGCAGTAGTAACCACAGCCGCTAGTGGTGGAGACAATACCACCTCAATCTTGCTTTTGGGAGTGTTGGTGTTGGTGCTTGTCATCCTTGTGGTGATGCTCTTTTTGGTGACCAAAACGCTCCGAAAAATTGCGATTGCAAACGGGATAGAAGTCGAAAAAACCAGACCTATACGCAAACCGCTTTGGGAAGTCTATATCAACAATTCCTTTTTGGTGTTTAGCACGGTGATTATCTTGCTCTTTTCGAGTGCTTTCTTTGCCTATGGATATCTGATGCAAGTTGGTATCGATCAAGGATATATGCCTGTACAGCCGATCCATTACTCTCACAAAATCCACTCTGGAGACAACGAAATCGAGTGTAAGTATTGCCATTCCTCTGCCCGTGTTTCTAAGCATTCAGGAATTCCTTCTCTCAACGTGTGTATGAACTGTCACATGAACATTGCAGAGTACAATGGGGAAGAAGATTTGGAAAAAGGATATACAAAAGAATTCTACACAAACGAAATCAAAAAGTTGTACAAAGCCGTTGGTTGGGATGAAGAAAATCAGCGTTACACAGGCGATACCCAACCTGTGAAATGGGTACGTATCCACAACCTGCCCGACTTTGTGTACTTCAACCACGCACAGCACGTTGATGTTGCTGGCATTGACTGTCAAAAGTGTCATGGGCCAGTGGAAGAAATGGAGATCATGTATCAGCACTCCCCACTCACAATGGGATGGTGTATTAACTGTCACAGAGAGTCGAATGTCGATTTGGAAAACAATGAGTACTATGAGAAAATCCATGCGGAACTCTCAAAAAAATATGGTGTTGAAAAACTCACAATCGCCCAAATGGGTGGTTTGGAGTGTGGAAAGTGTCACTACTAATCTAAAGCAACGATGGCAAACCAAAAGAACTATTGGAAAAGCACAGCGGAGTTAGACAACAACAATGCGTTTGTCGAGGATCTCAAAGGGCGTGAGTTTGTTGAAAAACTTCCTGAAGATGCCTTTTTGGGTGATGATCAGGTGATGAATGATTCCAAAACAAACAGACGAGATTTTCTCAAATATGTTGGTTTTAGTACTGCCGCCGCCTCGTTAGCTGCTTGTGAGGGTCCTGTTCACAAGTCCATTCCCTATGTCGTGCAACCTGAAGAGATTCGCCCAGGAATTTCAAATTTTTACGCAACCACCATTGCGGATGGCTTTGATATGGCAAGCATTCTCGTAAAAACTCGGGAAGGAAGACCAATCAAAGTTGAAAACAATACAGATGCTCCTGCCAGCTACCGCGCGAATGCTCGTTTACAAGCTTCTATTCTGTCGCTATATGATACTTTCCGATTACAAGGCCCTGCCCAGTCGGGAAGTCCTGTCAGTTGGGCAACACTTCTCGGACAAAGCCGTCAACAACTCGATAATTTACAAGCCGAAGGCGCACAAGTGGTCTTACTGACCCAGTCGTTTGCCAGCCCTTCAACGCAGGCGTTGATCGACCGACTTACCGCCAAGTACGACAACATCAAGCACATTGCCTATGATGCGGTTTCATCATCCCACGCTTTAGATGCCTTTGAAAAGGCCTATGGTCAGCGTGCACTGCCCACCTATGACTTTTCAAAAGCGGAAACAATCGTTTCATTTGATGCAGATCTTATTGGAGACTGGCAAGGTGGAGGACATGCACCAGGGTATGTCAAAACTCGCGTTCCTGTCAAAAAGAACGGAAAAGCAAAAATGTCAACCCATTTCCAGTTTGAAGCAAACATGACGCTTTCTGGAGCCACTGCTGACAAGCGCGTGCCCATGTCTGCTGCCCAACAGAAACAAGTACTTGCAGCGCTTTATTCCGAACTGACAAACGGACAAGCAAGTGGAAGTGGAGAGCAAGCCATTCAAGATATGGCCAAAGTGACCGCCAAGTATTTGCGTAAAGCAGGTAAAAAAGCAGTTGTAATTACGGGTTTACCAAGTGTGGAAGCCCAACGCATTGCACTTGCAATCAATCAAAAATTAGGGTCTGTTGTGATCGATACCCAACACACAACGACCATCCGCCAAGGCAGCGCAAACCAACTCACCCAGCTTGTTGATGATCTCAACAGCGGAGCGGTTCAAGGGATTATCACTGCTGGTGTAAATCCAGTATATACCCTTGCCAATGGCGAACAGTTTGCTGCGGGTCTAAACAAAGCCAAGTTCTCCTTGTCTTTCAGTATGAAAAACGATGAGACGGCATCCAAAGCACAATGGGTTGCAGCAACGCCTCATTATCTCGAATCTTGGGGTGATGTGGAATTCAAAACCAATCACTTCGGACTTACACAACCTACGATCCGTCCTTTGTTTGACACCAAACAATTTCAGGATGTATTACTCACTTGGCTCGGAAAAGACACAAGCTACAGAGACGAGTTGCGATCCTATTGGGAACAAAACATCCTCAATGGCAAGTCGTGGAATAAGGCCTTGCATGACGGATTTTACGTTGGGAACTCTTCATCAAAACAAAATCAGTACCGTGATGCAGTTGCCGATGCAGTGCGTTCAATCTCTGCGGCGACACAAGAAGGATACACTCTCAACCTCTACACCAAAACAGGAATTGGAGCCGGCCAACAAGCCAATAACCCTTGGCTTCATGAACTTCCCGATCCGATCACTCGTGTGACTTGGGACAATTATCTCACCGTATCCAAGTCGGATGCTGATGCACTCGGTCTGTGGAATGAAACCCAGTCAGATGGTTCGCTAAATGGGGGTCTTGCAAAAATTACGGTTGGGTCCTCTTCACTAACAGTGCCTGTGCTCATTCAGCCCGGTCAAGCCAAAGGAACCGTTGGATTGGCATTTGGCTATGGCAAGCAATCTGGGGTGAAGTCTGAAATGCAAATAGGAGCCAATGCCTATAAATTATATAATGACTTCTCAAGCGTTCAGCCAGTAAGCATAGAAGCGGTAGATGGTACACATGAGTTTGCTTGTACCCAGTTGCAAAATACCTTGATGGGTCGGGAAGACATCGTCAAGGAGACCACACTCGAAATTTTTAACACCAAGGACAGAAATGATTACAATGCCGTTCCTGTGGTGAGCAAAAACCATATCGAAACTTTAGTCACCTCTCCAGAGGTTGATATTTGGGATCAGTTTGACCGTTCAGTTGGACATCACTTCAACTTATCGATTGACCTGAATGCCTGTACGGGTTGTGGCGCATGTGTGGTGGCCTGTCATGCCGAAAACAATGTGCCAGTTGTTGGAAAACGAGAGATTCGCAAGTCGCGCGATATGCACTGGCTGCGGATTGACCGATACTACTCCTCAGAGGATACTTTTGAGGGCGACAAAAATACGGTAAACGAAATCAGTGGATTGGGAGAGTCCCTGACGACCTTTAGTTCTTTGGAAGAGCCATCGGCGAATCCACAAGTAACCTTCCAACCGATTATGTGTCAGCATTGTAACCATGCACCTTGTGAAACGGTTTGCCCAGTGGCAGCGACTTCGCATGGTCGTCAAGGTCAAAACCACATGGCATACAACCGTTGCGTAGGGACCCGTTATTGTGCCAATAACTGTCCGTATAAAGTCAGACGTTTCAACTGGTTTTTATACAATCACAACGACGAGTTTGATTTCCACATGAATAACGATTTGGGTCGGATGGTCCTCAATCCAGATGTTGTTGTTCGTTCGCGTGGGGTGATGGAAAAATGTTCGTTGTGTATTCAAAAAACACAAAAAACAATTTTGGATGCCAAGCTAGAAGGACGTGATATTGCTGATGGGGAATTCCAAACGGCATGCTCAAGCGCATGTGCAACAGGCGCCATTACCTTTGGTGACATCAACGACAAAACAAGTCGGGTTGCCAAGTCTTTGGAAAGTGATCGAATGTATCACCTTTTGGAAAGCGTGGGGACAAAACCCAATGTGCAGTACCAAGTAAAAGTTAGAAATACAGAGACATCATAAAGAAAAAACTATGGCCTCGCATTACGAAGCACCAATACGAAAACCGCTAGTTACAGGGAACAAATCCTACCACGATGTGACGGTTGATATCGTTGCACCCGTTGAGGGGAAAGCGAATAAGCAATGGTGGATTGTTTTCAGCATCGCTTTGGTTGCCTTTTTGTGGGGAATCGGCTGTATTATTTACACCATCTCAACAGGAATCGGCGTTTGGGGACTCAACAAAACCGTCGGTTGGGCTTGGGATATTACCAACTTTGTATGGTGGGTTGGAATCGGACACGCAGGAACCTTAATCTCTGCTGTACTTCTGCTATTTCGTCAAAAATGGCGTATGGCAATCAACCGATCAGCGGAGGCAATGACCATTTTTTCCGTGATCCAAGCGGGACTGTTCCCCATTATTCACATGGGACGCCCTTGGTTGGCGTATTGGGTACTGCCCATTCCAAATCAATTTGGATCATTATGGGTCAACTTTAACTCTCCACTGCTTTGGGATGTATTTGCGATTTCGACTTATTTGTCGGTATCGCTCGTATTCTGGTGGACGGGACTTTTGCCTGACTTTGCCATGATTCGAGATCGTGCGGTCAAGCCATTTCAAAAGAAAATCTACGGGCTACTGAGCTTTGGCTGGAGTGGACGTGCCAAAGATTGGCAACGCTTTGAAGAGGTGTCTCTTGTGTTGGCAGGACTGGCAACGCCGCTTGTACTTTCGGTACACACCATTGTATCTTTTGACTTTGCAACCTCAGTCATTCCGGGCTGGCACACGACGATTTTCCCGCCCTACTTTGTCGCTGGGGCGATTTTTTCCGGCTTTGCGATGGTGCAAACCTTATTGATTATCATGCGAAAAGTCATCAACCTTGAAAACTATATTACCATTCAGCATATCGAACTGATGAATATTGTGATTATGATTACAGGTTCTATTGTTGGGGTGGCCTATATCACAGAACTGTTTATTGCTTGGTATTCGGGAGTTGAATACGAACAATATGCCTTCCTCAATCGAGCAACAGGGCCTTATTGGTGGGCGTATTGGGCGATGATGACTTGTAACGTATTCTCTCCACAGTTTATGTGGTTTAAAAAATTGCGAACGAGCATCATGTTCTCGTTTATCATTTCCATTGTGGTCAATATCGGGATGTGGTTTGAGCGCTTTGTGATCATTGTGACTTCCCTACACCGAGACTACCTCCCATCATCTTGGACTATGTTTTCACCAACCTTCGTAGATATTGGGATATTTATTGGAACAATTGGGTTCTTCTTTGTCCTGTTTTTACTCTATGCCCGGACCTTCCCCGTGATTGCGCAGGCAGAGGTCAAATCGATATTGAAGTCCTCGGGTGACAAATACAAAAAAACAACAAGCGATGAGTAATAAAGTAATCCATGCCATTTACGATGATGATGACGTGTTGCTACACGCTGTCAAAGATGTAAAAGCAGCGAATCATCATATTGAAGAGGTTTTTACGCCATTTCCTGTACACGGTTTGGATAAGGCGATGGGGCTTGCACCCACACGCATTGCGATTGCATCCTTTATGTTTGGTTGCTTGGGATTATCGGTTGCCATTTGGCTGACCAACTACATTATGATCGAAGACTGGCCACAAAATATCGGCGGGAAACCCAGCTTTTCCTATCTCGAAAATGTGCCTGCCTTTGTACCTGTTTTATTTGAGATGACCATTTTCTTCGCCGCTCACTTGATGGTGATTACCTTCTATTTGCGCAGTCGACTTTGGCCTTTTAAGAAAGCAGAAAACCCAATGCCAGCAACCACTGATGATAAGTTTTTGATGGAAGTTGCTGTGGCAGACAATGAAAAGAAACTCGTCACCTTGTTGAAAAAAACAGGGGCGATTGAAGTAAAAGTACAAGATAAAAAGGGGGAATCATGAGAAGAAACGGAAGTCTTATCATCTGTGGATTGGCATTGTTGAGTATGATATCATGCTTTGATCCATCACAGCCCAACTATCAGTATTTCCCAGATATGTATGAGTCAGTTGGCTATGACACCTATGCCGAGGTACCTTTTGCCAATGGGACTGCGGCTCAGCTGCCTGTTGCGGGTTCTATCCCAAGAGGGTGGCAGCCCTATGATTTTCCAAATACCAATGAGGGTTACGAATTGGCCAAAGCCGAACTCCGTTCCCCACTCGAAGAAACGGAGGCACACCGTGCAGAAGGAAAAGAGCTTTATGCCATCTATTGTGCGGTATGTCATGGTTCAAAAGGCGACGGACAAGGTATCTTGATGAAACGAGAAAAGTTTTTAGGAATCCCAAGCTATGCCGATCGTGAAATCACGGAAGGCAGTGTGTATCACGTACTGATGTATGGCAAAAACGCGATGGGATCACATGCAAGTTTAATCGATGCGGAAGAGCGTTGGCAAATCACCCAACACGTGATGCATCTCCGAGGGCAATTAACAAAGTAAGAATATGTATCAATTTTCTAAAAATCTAAAAATTGTCTCCCTCAGCTTGATGGTTGTGGGTGTATTGGCTTTGGGAATTGGGTTTCTCTCTGCGCCAAATACCGTGGAGGAAGCCAAAGCGATGGTAGCAGATGCGCACGGTCATGGTGATCATGGTGATCATGGCGGTCATGACACACACGATACGCATGCCGATGACCATAAAGAAGAAGCTCATCATGCTGAGGATCACAAGGGTCACGCAGACGATCATCACGATACGCACGATAAAGATTACGGTCACGACGAGAATCATGATGCCCATGACGCTCATGGCGGTGGTCACGGAGATAGCCATGACAAGCACCTTTTACATCAGTTGCAAAACCGACCTTGGGCTGCCACCTATGTAGCCGCTTTGTTTTTTATGATGATTGCCCTAGGCGCACTTGCTTTTTATGCGATTCAACGAGCAGCACAAGCGGGCTGGTCAATCCTTTTATTCCGTGTCATGGAAGGCATTACGGCCTATTTACTCCCGGGTTCGATTATCGTATTTGTTTTGTTGGTTCTTTCGGGTCTTCATCTCAATCATTTGTTTGTATGGATGGATGCAGAAGTCGTGGCTCATGACGAAATTATTCGCAACAAACAAAGTTATCTAAACGTGCCATTCTTCTTAGCCCGTGCCTTGTTTTATATCATCGGGTGGAATCTTTATCGCTTTTACTCCAGAAAATTCTCCTTGGCACAAGACAACGGATCAGGAATTAGCTATCACAAAAAGAATTTTAGACTCGCAGCTGGATTTTTAGTATTCTACATCGTAACAGAATCCATGATGGCTTGGGATTGGATTATGTCTGTCGATCCGCACTGGTTTAGTACGCTTTTTGGCTGGTATGTATTTGCGAGTATGATCGTAACTGCTGTAACCGTAATCGCTATGGTCACCATTTACCTAAAATCCAAAGGGCTTTTGGAAGACGTCAACGATAGTCACATCCACGATCTCGGAAAATTTATGTTTGGTTTTAGTGTGTTTTGGACCTATCTGTGGTTCTCACAGTTTATGCTGATTTGGTATTCCAATATCCCGGAAGAAGTCACCTATTTCATCACGCGAATCGAAGATTACAATCTGTTGTTCTTTGGGATGGTCGCTATGAATTTTGTCCTCCCGCTTTTGATTCTGATGAATAGTGACTATAAACGAAACAACTGGTTTATTATGATTGCTGGAATCATTATTATCATCGGTCACTATCTCGATTTTTACAATATGATTATGCCAGCAACGGTTGGAGATCAATGGTCTTTTGGACTTTCTGAATTGGGGAGTGTCTCGCTATTTGCAGGGCTTTTCATCTATGTGGTTTTCTCGGCTCTGGCCAAGGCACCACTCAAGCCCAAGGGAGACCCATTGGTGAAAGAAAGCGAACATTTTGTCTATTAATTTGTGTGAAGGAATAACGATATGACGACATTGTTAACGATTGCGATTTTACTTTTGGTCAGTATTGCCGTTTGGCAGATTACCAAAATCTTCCAAGTGGCTCAGCTCAACCAAAAAGTGGACGATAGCCAAGTTGCGAACGACAAGGACAACGATTGGAATGGAAAACTGATGTTTGCCTTTTTGGTCTTCATTTATCTGATTACCATCTATTCGTTTTGGGCTTGGGGAGATGTATTGCTGCCCGAATCCGCCTCGGAGCATGGCAAAGACTATGACCGTTTGATGTGGATCTCGATGGCATTGATCTTCTTTGTTCAAATCGTTACCCAAGCACTTTTACATTATTTTTCTTACAAATACAGAGGAAGAAAAGGATTGAAGGCATTGTTTTATGCAGACAATGATCGTTTGGAGTTTATCTGGACTATCATCCCAGTGATCGTATTGGCGGCACTGATCCTCTACGGATTGTATGCTTGGTCAAACATTATGAATTTTGAGGAAGACGAAGACGCCTTGGTTGTGGAGTTGTATGCGCAGCAATTTAACTGGAAAGCGCGCTATGCAGGCGCAGACAACGTGCTTGGCGATGCAAACGTTCGCTTTTTACAAGACTTTGACGGACTCAACCTTGTGGGGATTGATGCTTCAGACCCCAATGGTTTGGATGATGTTGTTGTGCAAGAACTTCACTTGCCAGTTGGGCGAAAAGTGATCTTTAAAATGCGATCACAAGATGTTCTTCACTCGGCTTATATGCCGCATTTCCGAGCGCAAATGAATTGTGTGCCCGGAATGATTACCGAATTTGCCTTTACCCCAACAACCACTACCGAGGAAATGAGACAAAACCCTGATATGGTAGCCAAAGTGCAAAAAATCAATAAAATACGGTACGACAAAAGCCAAGAACTCATCGCCAATGGCGAAGAATCCCTTGAGTCCTACCAATTTGATTATTTACTACTTTGCAACAAGATTTGTGGTGCATCGCACTACAACATGCAAATGAAAATTATTGTAGAAGAAGAAAAAGATTTTAATGCGTGGATGGCACAGCAAAGAACCTTTGCTCAAGTTATCCAATAAAAAGAATCACTATGGGAGCAGACGCACATCATCACAAGGAAACATTTATCACAAAATATATTTTTAGCCAGGATCATAAAATGATCTCCAAACAGTACCTCATTACGGGTCTGATTATGGGGATTGTTGGGATTGGGATGTCTTTGTTGTTTCGTTTGCAACTGGCATGGCCAGAGCAGCCCTTTGGTATTTTTGAGTCTACACTTGGAAAATGGGCACCTGATGGCGTGATGGATCCCAACGTATATCTCGCATTGGTTACCATTCATGGAACCATCATGGTCTTTTTCGTACTGACTGCCGGCTTGAGCGGTACGTTTAGTAACCTTCTCATTCCGTTGCAGATTGGCGCTCGCGACATGGCATCTGGATTTTTGAATATGATTTCGTACTGGCTGTTTTTCCTATCGAGTGTAGTGATGCTTGCCTCTTTATTTGTTGAGGCAGGACCAGCCGCTGCAGGATGGACAATTTATCCACCACTCAGTGCATTGCCACAAGCACAGCCCGGCTCTGGAATGGGAATGACACTTTGGTTGGTGTCGATGGCGATCTTTATTGCCTCTTCATTACTAGGTTCGTTAAACTATATTGTAACCGTTATCAACTTGCGCACCAAGGGGATGAGCATGACGCGTTTGCCATTGACCATTTGGGCGTTTTTTGTAACCGCAATCATTGGTGTGGTTTCTTTCCCCGTATTGCTTTCGGCTGCTTTGCTACTGATTATGGATCGCAGTTTTGGAACCTCTTTTTTCCTCTCAGATATCTTTATTCAAGGGGAAGTTTTACATTATCAAGGCGGGTCACCCGTATTGTTCGAGCACCTCTTTTGGTTTTTAGGACACCCTGAGGTGTATATTGTATTGTTACCTGCACTTGGCATCACCTCCGAAGTCTTAGCAACCAACGCCCGCAAACCCATTTTCGGGTATCGTGCAATGGTCGCATCGATTTTGGCGATTGCCTTTTTATCGACTATCGTTTGGGGTCACCATATGTTTATCTCAGGAATGAACCCATTCCTCGGGTCTGTATTTACCTTTACAACCCTACTCATTGCGATTCCATCGGCGGTAAAAGCCTTTAACTATATCACAACCCTGTGGAAAGGAAATCTGCAACTCAATCCAGCCATGCTGTTTTCGATTGGGTTGGTTTCGACCTTTATCACTGGTGGTCTGACAGGTATCATTTTGGGAGATAGCACCTTGGATATCAACGTGCATGACACCTATTTTGTCGTTGCACACTTCCACTTGGTGATGGGAATCTCTGCGCTGTACGGACTATTTGCCGGGGTGTATCATTGGTTTCCAAAAATGTTTGGACGCATGCTCAACAAGCAACTTGGTTATATCCACTTTTGGATAACAGCGGTTTGTGCCTATGGCGTCTTTTTCCCTATGCACTTTATCGGGATGGCGGGACTACCAAGAAGGTATTACACCAACACGGCCTTTCCATACTTTGACGACCTGGCAGACATCAACGTCGTCATTACCATATTTGCACTGATTGCCGGGGCAGCACAAATCGTATTCTTATACAACTTTATACACAGTATGTTCTATGGTAAAAAAGCCGAGCAAAACCCATGGAAATCAAACACTTTGGAGTGGACAGCTCCTGTGGAGCATTTTCACGGCAATTGGGCAGGAGATATCCCAGAAGTACACCGCTGGGCGTATGACTACTCCAAGCCAGGGCACGAAGAAGATTATGTCCCACAACATATTCCTATGAAAAAAGGAGAAGAAGAATTGCAGCACTAAGCACGGTTGTTGTCAATAAAATCATAGCAAACCCTCCAAAAGGAGGTTTTTTTTATTGGCATACTACGGCAAGGAGTGAGAAAAACCCCAATCCGGTGACCACACAACTGCGTTTGGTCTATCCAAGTGCCACCCAAGCGGATTACACGATCTATGACCTTATGGGCAAACAGCTTGTAAGCCATCGCCAAAATGGTCAGCACCATCAGCTCAATGTGAGCAGTTTGGCAAAGGGTGTGTATTTGCTCGAGTCCAAGCATGGGAACCAAACAGGAGTCATGCAGTTTGTGAAGGAATAAACGTAAGATTTATAATAAAGTAAGATGACACACGCCAAACCTTAGAGTTTGGCGTGTCTTTTTTTGTTTATATTGGAGGT